>CAZPYW010000083.1:0-6864 GCA_964590095.1 uncultured Oscillospiraceae bacterium
TCCAGCGTGGTCGCGCCGATGCAGTGCAGCTCGCCGCGCGCCAGCATGGGCTTGAGCAGATTGCCCGCGTCCATCGAGCCCTCGGTCTTGCCCGCGCCGACAATGGTATGCAGCTCGTCGATAAACAGGATGATGCGTCCCTCGGACTTTTTGACCTCATTCAAAACGGCCTTCAGCCGTTCTTCAAATTCGCCGCGGTATTTTGCGCCCGCGATCAGCGCGCCCATATCCAGAGAGAAGACCGTCTTATCCTGAAGCGACTTTGGCACCTCGTTTGCAACGATACGCTGCGCCAGTCCCTCTACGATGGCTGTCTTGCCGACGCCTGGCTCGCCGATCAGAACGGGGTTGTTCTTGGTCTTGCGCGAGAGAATGCGGATGACATTTCGAATCTCATCGTCGCGGCCGATCACAGGGTCCATCTTCTGCTCACGCGCGCGCTTAACCAGATCGGTGCCGTACTTCTCCAGCGCCTCATACGTGTCCTCGGGACTGTCGGTCGTGACGCGCTGGTTGCCGCGGATGGCCTGTAGTGCCTGTAAACAGGCTTCCTTTGTGATTTGATACGTCTGAAACAGCGCCTTGAGCGTCGCATCCGGCGCCTCGATCAGCGCCAGAAGCAGGTGCTCAACCGAAACATAGTCGTCCTTCATCTCGCCCGCCAGCTGCTCGGCACGCGTCAGCGCCGCGTCTACTGCGCGCGAAACATAGAATTTATCTGCCTCGCGGCCGGAGCCGGTCACGCGCGGCAGCTTGCCAAGCTCCTGATTGACAGCGGCGTTCAGACTTTCCACCGTCACGCCCATCTTTTTCAGCAGCTGCGGCGTCAGCCCGCCGTCCTGCTGCAGCAGAGCCGAGAGCAGATGCACCTGCTCGATCTGCTGATTCTGATTCTGTATGGTCAGCTCCTGCGCATCCTTGATCGCAGCAAGCGACTTTTGCGTATAGCGTTCTGCATTCATATGCTGTTCCTCCTTTTAGCACTCTAACGCTTAGAGTGCTAATTCACTTTGTCCACATGATACGCTTTCGCGGATTTTTTGTCAAGGGCGTTCTGTGGCCAAAATATGATTTTTTTGTAAATAATTTTTGCGTGCTGCTGCGCCATTGCGCCGTGCGCTGCGTCGCCGAAAGAAGATGATTTGATTTACATAAAAACTTTACATAAACTTTTTGAGATTTAATATTTATTTAATATCTTCCCTCTAATTTATTTAATAACCCCTTGGTAAGATAATGGTGCAAGAAGCGATATGCACTTTTTCATTTTCCCCTCATATACATTTGTAGAAATAACGCCGTAAGCAAACTGGTCACTTGCTTACGGCGTTATTTTGCGCCCTTTCGGGCGCAATTTTTATTTTTATTGCTTTTTATACACTGCAACGCCAAAGGCAGTCGTCACGTGCAGCTGCTCCACGTCTGCAAGCTTCTGCTGATCGGCTGCGCCGGTCTTGTAATAATACGGCGTCATCTGAAACAGACTTTCCACGTCCGCGTGCGTCGGCAGCACGATCTCGCGCGTCAGCGCCTGCTGCTCAAGCAGCGTAAAGCCCTCGGCCTCCGCCTCAAAGGGCGGGTTTTCATACGGCGTGTCATAGATCAGCGCTTTGAGCTCATACAGATGGCGCTCAAGCGGCACGGCGCGGATCAAAACGCCGTCCGGCGTTAAAACGCGGCGAAATTCGTCCGGCATAAAGGGCGAAAAGATATTCAAAATCACATCCGCACTCTCTGCCCCAAGCGGCAGATGCGCCGTGCTGGCGGCGCAGAAAACGCCCTGCGGCAAAAGCCGCGCCGCGTGCTTGACCGCATCGGCCGAGATATCCACGCCAAGCAGCTGCGGCTGTCTGCCCTGCGCGCAGAGGCAGTCATGCACCGCCTTTGTGTACGTGCCCTCGCCGCAGCCCGCGTCCAGAATGCACGGCGCAGCCGCCGTATATTTCCCGCAGAGCGCCGCAATTTCCTGCGAAAGGTGCGCGTAATAGCCGCGTGAGAGAAACGCCGTGCGGGCGTTTACCATCAGGCGGTCATCGCCGTGGCGCTTACCGGCGGGAGACGGCGGCAGCAGATTGACATAGCCGCTGCGCGCAATATCAAAGCAGTGGCGATTTTCACAGCGCCAGGTTCGTTCCTCCCGACAAAGCGGCGCGCCGCAGACCGGACAGAGCAGTTGAAGCATGACTTGACCTCCAAATCGTTCGCTTTTGCACATTATACCGCATGGTGCGCCGCCGTGTAAAGATGCCTGACGCAAGCTATGCCGGTTTGTATGCAGAAAAATTATTGACAAACGATAATTACCGTGCTATTCTGTAAGCACAATTATTGTAAAACAATAATTTGGAGGTTCAACATGCGTCTTACCACAAGGATTCTGGCGGCTATGGCCGCCGCTTTGACGGTGCTTTTGTGCGGCTGCGGTGCAGCGGGTACGGTTTCTTTGCCTGCGCCCGCTCCCGCACACGATGCGGATACGAGCCAAAACGCGCAGACAGCAGAGCGCGATGTGCGCGCGGAGTCTGCTGCAAATGATGAACCGTCCGACACGGCGGGCGCGGCAGAAAGTGAGAACGCACCATCGCAGCCCGACAAAGATGTTCATGCAGCGCCCGAGGCGCTCTCTGAAACAGCAGCCGACAGGGCGCTGCTTGCGCTTGCGCTGAACACGGATTTTGCCGATTGCGGCATTACCGAGGAGGATACGCCGCTGCTGCGCGAATTTCTAAACGTGTTTTTGACCGCCGACGCGCCGTCAGCCTTGCCGCAAACGCCGGATGATTTTGACACAGAGCGGATATTTTATGAAATCAAAAATGCGCTGACGCTCCTGCTGCGGGAGGCGCAGCAGGACGCGGCGCTGGAGCAGGCGCTGTGTGAACGGGAAACGTGGCATTTGACGCGCGAGGATGCATTTTCCTATGTGCTGCGTGCCGAGGGCGAGACGGCACTTACGGTGCAGCTTTATCTCTCGACACAGTGTGTCAGCGCAGAGGGCTTTGAAACGCCCTCATTGCTTCATCTGCGGCAGCAGGCGGCAGACGGTGAAAACGCAGATGCGGTCAGCGGGGAAATGCGCGAACGATTTGTACAGTATCTGATGCGAGATGATGCCTACGGCTGGCTTTTTACAGGATTCGAAGACAGCACGTCATGGCAGTGGAGCACGGAGAACGGCCAAATTGTTTTGACGCTGCGCTGTTATCCAAACGGCGCGGCGGGCGCGGCCACGGAACTGATTTTTGAGGCAAATCCGGCTGGTGCCGTAAGCGAGCGCCCAATCGGGTAAAACAGGACGGGAGGGATATTCGATGAAACAGAAAAAATGGATTTTGATCTTTGCCGCAGAGGCCATTCTCTGCGCCGTGCTGGCTGTTTTGCTGCGCGACACGTTCCGCGCGGATGCGGGCGTGCTTGCCGTTCCGTTTGCGCAGCTTGGACAGGGGCTGCGGGCGCTGTCGCTGTCCGGTGCGGCGGGAAATGTCGCGGCCATCGCGCTGTATGCGGCAATTTGTCTGCTTCCGGCGGCGATTTTTGTGCGCCATCTGCGCCGCACCGGTCCGGCTGCCGAGGAGCTTTGCCTGCTGCTGCTCAGCGCCACGCTCTTTGGCGTTTTGTACGTGATGATCAATCCGGCGCTGCTTGACCGCCTGCCTGTCCCCGACCGCGCGTTTGGACAGGCGGTGCTGGGCGGGCTGGTCTGGTGTGAGCTGTGCGCATACGGCGTGCTGCGGCTGCTGCGCGGCGCGTTCGGCGCAGATCAGGCGGCGCTTCACCGCTATGCGCGGTGGGGGCTGCTGCTTCTGGCGGCGGTGTATGTCTACTGCGCCTCCGGCCAGACGGTGACGGCGCTGCTTGCGCGCTTTGACGCGCTCTATGCCGCCAACACTGACCATACGGGGCTGGGACTGACAAAGGCCTTTTTCATCCTGCGTGCGCTGGGTGACGCAGCGGTGTATACACTGGACGTGTGGGTCATTCTTGCGGGGCTGCGGCTGCTCGCCGCGCGGGAAGCCGAAGACGGTGCGCTTGCCGCCGAGGCGGCCGAGCTGACGGCGCGCCGCTGCCGCACCGCGCTGAGCGTGACGATGCTGCTTTCGCTTTTGCTTTATCTGGCGCAGATCGCGTTTGCCGCCGGACTGCGGCAGGTGGCGCTGGAGGTCCCGCTCCCGCTTGGGTCGATCGCGTTCTGCCTTGGCGCGCTGCTGCTGGCGCGGCTGGTACAGGAAAACCACCGGCTTCAGGCCGACAACGACATGTTTATTTAGGTGCTGCCATGATTGAGGTACATCTGGACGAGCTGCTTCGCGCACGCGGCATGACCGCCAAGGAGCTGTGCGCGCAGGTGGGCATTACCGAGGCGAATCTGTCCATCCTGCGCAGCGGCAAGGCAAAGGGCGTGCGCTTTGGAACGATCAACCGCATCTGCTATTATTTGCAGTGCGATGTAGGCGATATTTTGAAATTTGACGGCCAATTAGAGGGGGATGACGATGCGTAAATACAGACTGTTCGCGCTCGCGCTGGTCTTGACGCTTCTGCTGGCGGGGTGCAGCCTTGCCCAGCCGGAGCAGGAGGGTGCAGTAGGCAGGGAAGATAAAATGGTGGGTGTCCTGATCACCTTTGAGCCGCTTGACCTGTTTGACATCGAGCGCTACGTTTCCGACAACGCGGATGCGGTGCTTTCCGGCGGCGGGATGATCAGCCGGACGGATGCAGAGGCATACACCAACTGTCTGTTCGCAGAAAAGGACGAGCAAACCGGCGATTACCGTTTCCCGAATATCACGGGTCTGCTCTGGCTCAACACCACCGAGGAGGATGCGGATGGGCGCTATCAAAGCATCCAGGCGACCGCGGGGCTGATCGGTACGAAAAACCACTATTCTGTCACCGACAGCGGTGAGTCCTGTGAATTTGCCGGAACGGTCTATTTCGCGCCCGAAAAGCAGAGCGGCATTGCCGTTTTTTACACCAATGCGCTCTATCAGACCGCCGACGGCCGCGTCTACACGCGCGGCGGACAGGGCGTTTCCACCAACTGCGAAGACGGCTCAAAGCCGTCGATGACCACCACGCTGTCACAGTCGATGGAAGAGACGGAAAACGGCGAAAAAAAGACGTATTCGACTGAATACGCCATCACGATGCAGCTGGCCGCCGAGCCGGACTTTACCGACGTCTACTGGATGCGCGATGCAGACGGCATTGTGCGCCATGTGCAGTACCCCGCCGGCCAGTTCCCGACGGAGCTGGACGCACAGGATGCAGATTTTCTGCTGATCACCGAGACAGCCGTGGACGGCAGCGCGCGCCGCACGCTCTATGCGCCGGACACGAGCGAGCAGCCGCATGCCTTCTGTCGCGGCGAAAACGGCGTCCTTCTGGCGCAGTATGCCACGGTCACATGGGCAGAAACCCCCTGACCGCGCAGGACCGCCGCTCCATATACTGAAAAACCGCCGCAGCTGCGGCGGTTTTCTGCGCCGTCCGGCCTGTACGGCGCTGTTGTTGACTTCCCCTGCCGCAGCGTCTATAATGAGAGGCGCAAACAAAAGAAAGAGGGCGTTTTTTTGGCAGATACAAGGAAAGAGGCGCTGTTTACCACCGTACCGGTACACCGCGCGATCATCTCGCTTGCCGTCCCGACGGTGATCAGCCAGATCATTACCGTCGTCTATAATATGGCCGATACGTTTTTCGTCGGCCAGCTCGGCGACCCGAATCAGGTCGCGTCGGCAACCATTGCGCTGCCGCTGTTTATTATGCTTACGGCAATCGCCAACCTGTTTGGCATCGGCGGCGCAAGCGTGATCTCGCGCTGTCTCGGCTGCGGCCAGCGGGACAAGGCGCGCCGCTGCGCGTCCTTCTGCATCTGGAGCGCGGGGGCTGTAGCCGCCTGCTATGGCGCGGGCGCATATCTGCTGCTGCCAAAGCTTCTGCCGATTCTGGGCGCAAACGACGGCACATGGGACAATGCCACGCGCTATCTGTTCTGGACGGTCGGGCTTGGCGCCGCGCCCACGGTGCTCAATCCCATGCTGGCGCATCTGGTGCGTGCAGAGGGTCGTTCGCGGCAGGCGAGCTTTGGCGTCGCCTTTGGCGGCATTCTGAACATTGCGCTTGACCCGCTGTTTATTTTTGTCTTCCACATGGATGTTGAGGGCGCAGCCATTGCAACCCTGCTTGCAAACCTCGCAGCTCTGTGTTACTTCCTCATTCTGATCGTCAAAAACCGCGAGAGCAGCGTCATCCGCCTCTCGCCCCGACACTATACCTGGCGGCTGGGAATTCCTGCCGAGGTGCTTTCAGTCGGTCTGCCAAGCTTTTTGATCTCGATGATGGCGACGATCTCAAACACGGTTCTCAATCACACCATCGCAGACCACGCCAACGAGGCCGTGGCCGGAATGGGCATTGCCAAGCGCATCGATCTGATGGCGTTTGCCGTGGCACAGGGCATGGCACAGGGCACGCTGCCGCTGATCGGCTACAACTACACCTCCGGCAACCGCAAGCGTATGCTGGATGCCATCAAAACGCTTTGCATGTACTGTCTGATCGTGTCGGTCACGGTGGGTGTTCTGCTTTACGTCGCGGCTGTACCCGCCGCGCGGCTGTTTATCCGCGACACGGTGACAGCGGAGCATGGCGCAGCATTTTTGCGCGTGGTCAGCATCGCGTGTCCCGCCACCTCGCTCAACTTTTTCGCCATCACGGTGTTTCAGGCAACCGGCAAAAAATTGCAGCCCACCCTTTTGTCGCTCCTGCGGCGCGGGAGTCTGGATGTGCTGCTGATGGGCATTCTGGATCGGGCGGCCGGTCTTGACGGCATTGCCTGGGCCTCGCCGGTGGCGGATATCA
>CAZPYW010000084.1:0-6840 GCA_964590095.1 uncultured Oscillospiraceae bacterium
CTGTCGCTTCACCGGTCTCATAATCCAAGAACTGATATACACCGTTCCACCGCATGTCCGAGTCGCAGCAATCGGAATCCGTGTGTTCACAGTCGGGGACATAAACCGGCTGCGCACTGCCCAGCATGATGCCGCCGACGCATGGCACAGCCAGTTCTATGTCATAATTGGCGGTAAAGGTCTGTGCGGTTGCCCGATTGGCATCGGACATATAGACAAATGTTTGATCGTCCATAACAAAAAATGTGTGTCCGTCATCATCTTCATCCAAAAGGCTGATGCGCTCTGCCGAAACAGAAAACGATTCCGCAACGGCCTGTGTCGTAAGCGGTATCTGTTCGGTTCGCTCGGTTAGATCGATGGCGCTGACCGGCGCGAGCATACAAAGCAGGAGAAGCAGCGCGCACAGGATACTGACAAAACGTTTTGCGGAATGAGAGTTGACTGTGTGTTTCATAATGTTTCCCCTTTCTGCCGAAATTATCGGCTTTGCATTTGTTTTTTCTTCTTGTGAGAGAACGCCGCGCCGCTATTTCACCTCCTCCGGCCGCATATCTCATAATCGGCACCTTTGTTAATTTCATTATAGCACACAAACCCGAGATTGTGCGAAAGCGCAATTCTTAAATTATTCCTAATATTTGAAGAAAACGGATGTCTCGCGCCGCTGCGGGAAAAATCTGCGCTTTTTCGCCGTTTTTGCTTTTTCCTGTGGAAAACGCGCGGAAAGTGTAGTAAAATCATAAGAGCACACCGTTGCCGCCCCGCATAGAATGACGCGGGGGTGGGACGATGGTCGAGGATATCATCCTGTGTGTGCTGGCCGCATGCGGCGTGCTGCTGCTTTTGTGGTGTGCGGCGGGGTGGGCGCTGTTTCCATGCAGGGGGCGGGCGTTTACACTGCTGTATGTCACGGGCGAGGCAGAGGCGCTGGAGCGGACGCTGCGCGCGCAGCGCTGGCTTCGAAAGAGCGGGCTGCTGCATGGGCGCGTGATCGTGGTGGACTGCGGGCTTTTGCCGCGCGCCGCGTCACGGGCGCGGCGGCTGTGTGAATATGGCGGAGAAGAATTTTGCAGAGAGGCAGAGCTGCCTCAGCTGCTGAAAACGGAGTAAGCAATGGCAGAACAGGAACAAATCATCATCTGCGGCTCGGTGCAGAGCGTGATCTATCAGAATCCGGAAAACGGCTATGCCGTGCTGCGGCTGCAAACCGATGAGGGCGAGGCCGTGACCGTCGTGGGCACGATTCCCATGACCGTCACCGGCGAACGGCTGATCGTCACCGGAAAATGGGGCTATCATGCCAGTCACGGCCGCCAGTTTGAGGCCGAATTTCTCGAGCGCCTGATGCCGGAGACCGGAAACGAGATCTATGCCTATCTCGCCTCCGGCGCGGTCAAGGGCATTGGCGAAAAGACGGCCGCAAAGATACTGGAGCTGTTTGGTGCGCAGTCGCTTGAAATTCTGGAAAATGACCCCGAACAGCTGACGCGCATTTCGGGGATCTCGCGCCGCCGCGCGATGGAGATTGGCCAGAGCTTCCGCAAGCAGGCGGGCGTGCGGCGGCTGATTGAGTTTTTGACGCTGCACCGGCTCCCGCCGGAGCTTGCCGTGCGGCTGTACCGCGTCTATGGCGATCTGGCTGCCGATGCGCTGCGCGATGACCCGTATCTGCTGACCGAGCCGTACTTTGGCGCGGATTTTGCGGTGGTTGACGCCTTTGCGCTGGAAATGGACGTGGAGGCGGACGATGAGCGCCGCGTGGAAGCTGGCGTTTTGTTTGAGCTTTCGTATAATCTGACAAACGGACATACCTTTATCCCGCAGGACAAGCTGGTCGCCGCCACGGCGGCGCTTTTGAATCTGCCGCAGCAGACGGCGGCCGAGGCGCTCGTGCGCCTGTGTGAGCAGGAGCGGATGGAGCAGGACACCGTTGCGGGACTGACGGCGTGCTATCTGCCGGAGTTTTATGAGGCAGAGACCGAGATCGCTGCGCGCCTGCTCAAAATGGCGGGGAATCGGCTGCCTGAGCCGAAAAATCTTTCTGCAATGCTTCGCACGGTCGAGGCCGGACAGGGCATCTGCTATGCCGAGAATCAGCGGCAGGCCATCCGCGATGCAGCGGAGCATCAGCTGCTGCTGGTAACGGGCGGCCCCGGCACCGGCAAGACCACGGTCATGACCGGCATTTTAGAGCTGTTTGACCGGATGGGACTGAAAACGCAGCTGGCTGCGCCGACCGGACGCGCGGCAAAGCGTCTGGGCGAGGTGACGGGGCGCGAGGCGACCACCATTCACCGGCTGCTTGAGGCGCAGTTTGACCCCGAGAGCGGCGCGATGTCGTTCTATCACGATGAGGACGAGCCGCTCAAGTGCGACGCGATGATCATCGACGAAACGTCCATGGTCGATCTGCTTTTGATGCAGTCGCTGCTGCGCGCGCTGCGGCCACAGTGCAGACTGATTCTGGTGGGAGACCCCGACCAGCTGCCGTCTGTCGGCGCAGGAAACGTCTTTTCCGATATCATCCGCAGCGGTGTGGTGAAAACCGTCCGTCTGACCGAGATCTTCCGGCAGGCACAGGAGAGTCTGATCGTCATGAACGCGCACGCCGTCAACCACGGTGAGCTGCCGGTGCTGACGGTCAAGGATCGCGACTTCTTCTTTATGAAGCGGCGCAGCGGCGAGAGTGTGGTGCAGACCATCAGTGAGCTTTGTGCCACGCGTCTGCCGAAAAATATGAACATCCCCAGCGAGGACATTCAGGTGCTCTCGCCCACGCGCCGCCACGAGACCGGCACACAGAGTCTGAATCACGCGCTGCAGGCGGTGCTCAATCCGCCGGCACAGGGAAAACGTGAAAAACAGTTTGGCGATTTTTCCTTCCGTGAGGGCGATCGGGTGATGCAAATCCGGAATAACTATGATATAATGTGGAAAAAGTCCGACGGCACCGGCGTGGGAACCGGTATTTTTAACGGTGACATCGGGAAAATTACCCACATCGACTTTTCAGCCGAGACCATCACGATCGTCTTTGACGACCGTGTGGCGGAGTACGGCTTTGACATGCTGCGCGAGCTTGAGCCGGCCTACGCCATGACCGTACACAAAAGCCAGGGCAGCGAATACCGCGCCGTGATTCTGGCGGCGTTCAGCGGCTCGCAGATGCTGCTGACGCGGAGCATTCTCTACACGGCCATCACGCGCGCACGCGAGCTGCTTATCATCGTGGGAAATGAAGACGTCATTGCCGCCATGGTGCGCAATGACCGCCAGCAGCGCCGCTACAGCGGGCTGAAGCTGCGGCTGGAAAAGGGTGAGTGCGGTGCATAGGCTGCTGGATGCGGCGCTCGATCTGCTCTATCCGCCGCGCTGTCAGATCTGCCACGCGCTGATCGAGCCGCGTGAGAAGCCGGTCTGCCGCAAATGCCTGGATACCCTGCCCGAGCATGAGGGCGCAGACCCGCGGGTCGAGGGTGCGTCGCGGTGTGTTGCCACGTTTTTCTACACGGGTGACCTGCGCGAATCGTTTCATCGGTACAAATTTGGCGGCATGGACTGGTATGCGCGGCTTTATGGCCAGTGGATGGCGGTCACTGTCCGCGACAGGCTGGCGGGAGCGTATGACCTGCTCTCGTGGGCGCCGGTCAGCCGTAAACGCCTGAAAAGCCGCGGCTATGATCAGGCGCTGCTTCTGGCGCAGTCACTGGGGCGCGAGCTTGGGCTTGCGCCGGTGCGGACGCTGGAAAAGCACACCGACAATCCTGCGCAGTCCGGACTGGACAGCGCGCAGGCGCGGGCAGAAAATACGCGCGGCGTTTACCGCGCATACAACGCCGCGGCCTTTCGCGGCAAACGGATCTTATTGATCGACGACATCGTGACGACCGGCGCAACACTTTCTGAATGCTGCCGGACGCTGCGGGCAGCCGGAGCGGCAGACGTTGTCTGCGCGGCGCTGGCCACACCAACGCTATTGGAAAAGGAGAATGACAGATGAAGCTCTCCAGAGATATTGGAATCGACCTTGGTACGGCCAACATTCTGGTTTATGAAGAGGGAAAGGGCATCGTCCTGCGCGAGCCGTCCGTTGTGGCGGTGGACAAAAACACCGGCAAGGTTTTGCAGGTCGGCGCTGCGGCGCGCAACATGCTTGGGCGCACCCCGGGAAACGTGGTCGCGGTGCGGCCGCTGCGCGACGGCGTGATCTCCGACTATGAGATGACGGAGAAAATGCTGGAGCAGTTTTTGAAGAAGATCGTCAAATTTGCGCTGGTCAAGCCGCGTGTTATCGTATCCGTGCCAAGCGGCGTGACCGAGGTGGAAGAGCGCGCGGTCATTCAGGCCACGATGGAGGCCGGCGCACGCCGCGTCTACCTGATCGAAGAGCCGTTTGCGGCTGCGCTGGGCGCAAAGCTCAACATCTCCATTCCGGACGGCCACATGATCGTGGATATCGGCGGCGGCACGACGGATATCGCCGTGCTCAGCATGAACGGTATCTCCACCTCGTCCTCGATCAAGGTCGCGGGCGACACGTTTGATGAGGCCGTGGCGGCCTTTATGCGCAAGCGCTATGGGATGCTGATCGGCATGAACACCGCCGAAGAGGTCAAGATGACCATCGGCTGCGTGTATGAGCGGCCGGAGGAGGCCGTCATGACCGTAAAGGGACGCGATTTGAAGACCGGCCTGCCGCAGGAGCAGAATGTATCCTCGCTGGAGCTGATCGAGGCGTTCAAGCGCCCCGCGCGCCAGATCGTGGATGAGGTTCTGTCGGTGCTTGAGCATTCGTCGCCCGAGCTGGTGGCCGATATTGCCAGAAATGGCATTGTCCTGACCGGCGGCGGAAGCCTGCTTTACGGCTTTGACCGGCTGATCGCAGAGCGCACCGAGATCGCCTGCTCGATTGCGGACGATGCAGACTCGTGCGTGGCGCTGGGCTGCGGCAAGAGCCTGCAATGGATCAACTCGATGCAGGAGGGCACGATCAATATCGCCCGCCGCAAGCTGATGAAGGAATCGTAAGCAGACAGGAAATGCTTTAATATGGGGAAAGACGCGAGCCGCCCTGGCGGTTCGCGTCTGTTTTTGCAGCAGGAGCAAGAAAAAATGTGCGCATATTGCGCACAAATTTACGATAATTGCTTGGCTTACACGGACGAATTGTGTTTTTCCTGTTTTTTTGCGCACTATTAACGCTTTAACTTGACAAATCATTTCGCGGCAAGTATAGTAACAACAATATATGCACAGCCGATAAGCGCAGTGCATGTGGAAAAGAGAAACAGGGGGGAACACCATGGAAAACAAAATGGAAAAGCGCTATGGCCTGCCGACTGCCATATCAATGGTCGTTGGTATCGTCATTGGCTCCGGCGTTTTCATCAAGGGCGGCAAGGTGCTGAGCCTGACGGGCGGCAATATGCTCCAGGGCGTACTGGTTGTAGGACTGGTTGGCCTGATCTGCATCATCTGCTCGCTGGTATTTGCCGAGCTTGGCAGCCGATATGAGAAAGTCAACGGCGTTGTAGACTACGCCGAGGTCGCACTCGGCAAGAATTATGCCTATTATGTCGGCTGGTTTATGACCATGATCTATACACCGGCACTGACGGCCATGCTGGCATTCTTCTCGGCCATGATGTTCCTGCAGCTGTTTGGCATCGCGGCCATTGATTTCGTCGCCGGACAGGTCAATCCGATGGCAGTCGGCCTTGGTGCGGGCTTCCTGATGATCGGCTATGGCGTCAACGCACTCAGCCCCAAGCTGGCCGGTAAGCTTCAGGTCGGCATGACGGTCATCAAGCTCATCCCGCTGCTGGTGATGGGCATTGTGGGCACCATTGCGGGCCTGATCAACGGCACCACGCTTGAGGTGCTGAACTATGTCAATACGCCGGACTATGTGGCGGTTGACGGCTCGGGCTTCTTCAAGGCGATCGTTGGCTTTGCCTTTGCATATGAGGGCTGGATTCTGGCAACGTCCATTAACGCGGAGCTGAAAAATGCCAAGCGGAATCTGCCCATCGCGCTGGTTTCCGGCGCACTTGTCACCATCGTCATCTATGCGCTTTATATCTTCTCAATGAGCTCGGTCGGCGACGTCGACACGATCATTGCGACCTGGCCGTTTGGTGAGACACTGCCGCGTATTGCGTTCTCGGGCGTCTTTGGAAGGGTGGCCGGTACGCTGGTCTATGTCTTTATCGCCATCAGCTGCCTTGGCACGACAAACGGCCTGATCATGGCCTCGTGCCGCGGCTTCTATGCCATCTCCGCGCGCGGCATGGGTCCGAAGCCGGAGTTCTACGGCAATATTGACACGCAGAACAACTTTACCATCAAATCCGCCATCGTCGGCATGATGTGCGGCGGCTTCTGGTACGCCTGGACCATCGTCATGTGGATGGGCGGCCCCGGCCTGTTCGGCACCATCCACAACTGTGAGTGGCTGGCGTGGGAGCCGGATGAGATCGGCATCATCTGCCTGTACATCATGTACATCCCCATGATGATCGGCCTGATGGTCAAGGGTAAGGATCTGAACGTGTTTAAGCGCTTTGTCCTGCCCGGGCTTGGTCTTTGCTGCTGCTTCTTCTTTGCCTATGCCATCTGGGTGGGCTATGGCTTTAAGCAGTGCGTGGGCTTTTTGATCTTCTTCCTGCTGGTCGAGTTTGTCGGCTGGCTGGTCAAGGGCGACCGGAAAAAGAAAGCTTAAACGAGAAAGCAAGCATAAACGAATAAGAACAACAAAAGGGTCTGCCGCTGAGGCAGACCCTTTTTGCCGGACAAAGGAGCGCCGTCCCACAGGGACGGCGCTCCTTTATGGAAAGG
>CAZPYW010000085.1:0-1461 GCA_964590095.1 uncultured Oscillospiraceae bacterium
GAGACCGGAGACATAGGGGAGTGCCACGTCTGCGTCATAGAACACCTCGCCGCAGCCGTCTGCGTTCAGATCGGCCATCCAGAGACCGGAGACATAGGGGAGTGCCACGTCTGCGTCATAGAACACCTCGCCGCAGACAACGCGCATACCGTAGAAGATCTGGTCAAATTCGTCTGTGAGCCGTAAGAGCTGGATGCTGTTTTTGCGGCCGTTGCCGTCAATATCATAGTGATACTGTGTCAGGAGCTCGGTCTGGGTGACGGTAGTGCCCCATGCCGTTTCGCCGCCTGTATAATCTTCCGCTGCCGTCAGCTCGCTTGCGGCGTGCAGGTCAAGCCCCGCCGTGATCTCGACCGGCATGATTTTTTCGGAATGGCGGATGAGCTGAAGCGTTTCGTTGGCCTTGCCGTCGGAATAGAGCTTGCTCGTCAGAAGCAGACGGCGCTCACGTTCGCCAAATTCGTCCTCCCAGCTGACGGCATACTCCGGTGTGCTTGCGCCAAGCTCCAGCTGGACGCGGAATGTATCACCCGCAGCCAGCGACTCGATGGTGTGAAGCGTTTCCTGTACGGTGTATGTCTCAAAGCAGGATTCATAGGTACTGCCGCAGCCAACCAGCAGGGCAACGCGCTCAAGCTGCACGTTCCTCAGCGGCAGCTGCGCCGTCAGCACGGCGATCTCACCGCCATCATCAATGACAATGGTGTCCTCCGTTTTGGCGGTTTTCTGCGTCCACGTACCTGTGAACGGCTCAATCACGGGCGACTCGCCAGTCGGCTCAGTCGGCGCGTCGGGTGTTTCCTCCGGCACATCGGATTCCTCCGACGCATCCGGCTCGCCTTTGATGGGCTGCTCCGGCGCGGGAAGCGTGGCGGTGTCAGAGGCCGGTGGCGCATCCGGCGTTTCCGGCGTGGTTGCGCTGTCCGGTGTTTCGGGTGTTTCGGGCGCTTCGGCCGCCTGACACGCACAAAGCGTCAAAGCCAGCAGCAGCGCGAGGAAAAGAGACATGATACGCAGCTTTTTCATCTGGATATCCTCCTGTTTCGGTGTTGGGTCAATGCTCTTACCTTATTAGACGCGAAAAAACGGAAAAGGTTTCTGTGTGCAGCCTGTTTTTTCGCACGGGTGCAGAAGCGCTCCGACCAGGCGGCCGGAGCGCGGGATTTATTTGCGCAGAATGCCGCGGGTGTCGATGATCGCGCCGCGCGGACACTTGACCAGACACTGTCCGCAGACCAGACAGATGCTCTCGTCGATCTGTGAGAGGTGATCTGACACGACGGCCGCGCCGCTGGGACACGCCTTTTCACACAGGCCGCAGGCGATGCAGCTGACCTCGCACTGGGTACGGGCGTCCTTGCCCGCGTCGCGGTTGGAGCAGGCCACCACGATCGGCTGCAGCCGGTCGTGGACGTGCAGCACGCCGCGCGGACACTCTCTGGTGCATTTGCCGCAGCCAAG
>CAZPYW010000085.1:1561-6806 GCA_964590095.1 uncultured Oscillospiraceae bacterium
GCGCTGGCCGTCCAGCTGGTAATACGCCTCGGCAATGGCGGGGGCGGTGGGGATGGAGGTGATCTCACCGATGCCGATCGCGCCGCAGGCGACGTCCAGACCGGACTTGTCGATCACAATGGCCTTGATCTCGGGAATTTCATGCGCGCGGAACAGACCAAGCTTACCGTATTTGTCGATGGGCTTGCAGTTTTCATCGATGGGGTACTGCTCACGCAGGGCGTAGCCCATGCTCATGACCACGCCGCCCTCGATCTGCCCCTCACAGGATTTGGGGTTCACGGCCTTGCCCACGTCGTGGGCGGCCACCATTTTTTCAAGCTTTCCGGTCTTCCGGTTCAGGATGCACAGCTGCGTTGCATAGCCATAGGCCACGTGCGAGACCGGATTCGGCACGTCTGCGCCAAGCTTGTCGGTTTTGGCCAGATACTCGCCATAGAACTCGCGTCCGGCAAGCGCGGACAGGTCGCCGGTGAACGCTTTGTTAAATTCCTCACATGCGCGGCGGCAGGCCTCGCCTGTGACCAGCGTCTGGCGCGAGCCGGAGGTATCGCCCGAGTCGGGTGCAATCCACGTGTTCGAGCGCTCATAGACGATCTGCTCACGCGTGAGCGGCGTGTTGGTCACCACCATCTGCACCAGCACGGTGCCTACGCCCTGCCCGATACACGACGCACCGGCGTAGATGTGGAGCTTGCCGTCGCTTTCCACGATCAGCTTGCATCTGCCCCAGTCGGGAAGTCCCACGCCAACGCCCGCGTTTTTCATCGCACAGGCCAGACCAACGGGCTTTCCGGCTTTGACGGCGGCATCAAAATCATCCTTTACGGCCTCAAGCGTTTCCACCAGGCCGGTCTCCGCGCCCACGATCTGTCCGTTTGGCAGTACGCCGCCCGGGCGGATGGCGTTGCGGCAGCGAATCTCCCACGGCGAAATGCCGACGATCTCGGCCATTTCATTCAGCATCGACTCAACGGCAAAGCACGTCTGCGTCACGCCGAAGCCGCGGAATGCGCCCGCAGGCGGGTTGTTGGTGTAATAGGCCGTGCCCTCGATCTCAAAATTCTCATAGGCATAGGGGCCGGCCGCATGGGTACACGCGCGCTCAAGCACGGGGCCGCCCAGCGAGGCAAACGCGCCCGTGTCAGAGGTGACGCGCGCCTTGACGCCAAGGATTTTGCCGTTTTCGTCGCAGCCCATGGTGAAGTCCATCCAGAACGGATGGCGCTTGGGATGAATCAGGAGCGATTCGGCGCGCGAGAACTTGACCTTGACCGGACGGCGGGTACACCAGGCGGCCAGCGCCGCGTGGTGCTGCACCGACATGTCCTCTTTTCCGCCAAAGCCGCCGCCGACCAGCTGATTTTCGACCTTGACCTTCTTGCTGCCCAGCATCAGCGTACACTCATGCAGGGTGGTGTGCGCCGACTGGTCGGTGGAGAGAATCATCACGTCGTCGTCTGCGTCGATATAGGCAACCGCGCACTCCGGCTCAAGGAAGGCGTGCTCGGTCCACGGCGTTTCAAAGTGGCGCGAGATCACATGTGCGGCAGAGGCAATGGCCGCGTCGGCATCTCCGCGCGAGACATGCTTATACGCCTGAACATTTGTGGACTCCTCGTCAAAGACCAGCGGCGCATCGGGCGCGGCGGCCTCGATGGGATTGTGTACGGCGGGGAGAACCTCATACTCGACCCTGACCAGCTTCTTCGCCTTTTCCACCGTTTCGGCGTCCTCGGCCACGACCAGACAGATCGCGTCGCCAAGATAGTGTGTCAGACCGCCGACGGGAATCAGCGTGTACTGGTCGTGCTTGATGTGGCCGACCTTATTTTCGCCCGGGATATCCTCAGCCGTCAGGACGGCAACCACACCGGCCAGCGCTTTTGCTTTGGATGCGTCGATCGACAGCACCCGCGCGCGCGGATATTTGCTGCGCACGGCCGAGGCATAGCACATGCCGTCCAGATACACATCGTCGGGATATTTGCCATAGCCCTGTACCTTTTCCGCCACATCCAGCCGGTGGACGCTTTCGCCCAGCGTCCAGCCGTTTTGTGACGGCTGCGGCACAGCGCCCAGCTTTTTGTATTTTGCCGCCAGACGCACGGCGGCAAAAATCTTGACATAGCCTGTGCAGCGGCAGTAGTTGTTGCGCAGCGCGTTTTTGATCTCATCGTCGGTGGGGTCGGGGTTTTTGTCCAGCAGCGCCTTGGTGCAAAGCACCATGCCCGGGATGCAGAAGCCGCACTGTACCGCGCCTGCCTCACCGTAGCAGAAAGTATACAGCTCTTTTTCCCAGTCGCTCAGTCCCTCAACGGTCAGAACCGTGCGCCCATCCAGCGCGTCAAGCCGCGGCGTACACGCGCGCACCGGCTCGCCGTCAAGCAGGACTGTGCATGCACCGCACGCGCCCTCAGAGCAGCCGTCCTTAACCGAGGTCAGCTTCATGGTATCACGCAGATAGCGCAGCAGCGTCCGGCTTCCGGAGGCCTCAACGCGCTTGCCGTTAATGGTGAAAACAGACATATGCAAAACTCCTCAAAGCAGAATTTCTGTTTGCATTATACAATCTTTTTTAGCACCGCGCAATCTGTTCCGCGTGGTTTTTGCGGAAAAGCGTGATTCTTTTTCTGGATTACGCAAAAAACGCGCCGAAACGCGAACGTTTCGGCGCGGGTGTTCGACGATGTCAAATTTTCAGGCGCTCACATCAGAAGCTCATGAATCGCCTCGGTGTCCGGAAGCAGACGCGCAGTGAGCGACTCGATCTGCGCCCGCGCCTCAAGCGGCGCGCACCAGGAGATGCCGCAGTCGGCGCTGAGCGCGCGCGGCGTGGAAATCAGCCGGCCGGCAATGCCCTCACGCGCGCAGTATTTTTCCATGGCCATGGCCGCCGCCGTGGTGTGAAAGGTGACGACCAGCATGTTCTGTTTTTCTCTCATGATTCTGCAAGCTCGCGCACGGCGCACACGGCCGTGTCGATCTCCTTTTGTGTATTGAACCAGCCGAAGCTGAAGCGCACCGCGCCGTCGCGTCCGGTGCCAAGCGCCGCGTGCATCCGCGGCGCGCAGTGTGCGCCCGCGCGCGTGGCGATGCCGTATTCCTGTGACAGAATATCGGAAACCATTCCACAGTCCATCCCTGCAATGTTCAGCGCCACGACCGGCGCGCGCAGCGGCTGGCTGAAATCGCCGTAGACCGTCACGCCGTCAATGGCAGACACGCCGTCATAAAACCGGCGCAGCAGCTGGGTATCGTGCGCCTGAATGCGGTCAAGCCCCGTCTGGCGGAGAAACGCAACCGCCGCAAGCAGACCTGCGATGCCGTGGCCGTTTCGCGTTCCCGCCTCAAGGCGTGTGGGGTATTCTGCGGGCTGCTGCGGCAGATGGCTCTGCACGCCTGTCCCGCCGGTGAGCAGCGGTCTTACATCAACGCCCGCCGCGACACAAAGCCCGCCGGTGCCCTGCGGCCCCATCAGACTTTTATGGCCGGTGAAGCAGAGAATGTCAATCCCAAGCGCCGCCATGTCAATGGGCAGCACGCCCGCCGTCTGCGACGCGTCCACGATAAACAGCAGACCGTTTTCGTGTGCGAAGCGCCCGATACGCGCAAGCTCCAGCACCGTACCGGTCAGATTGGATGCGTGCGTACAGACCACGGCGCGCGTATTTGGCCGCAGCAGCCGCGCAAAGGCGTCATAGTCGATGTTGCCCAGACGGTCTGCCGGAACAAAGTCCAGTCCCATGCCGGCCTCGTGCAGGCGATAGAGCGGGCGCAGAACGGAGTTGTGCTCAAGATCTGTCGAGATCACGTGATCCTCCGGCCCCAGCGTGCCGAAAATGGCGATATTCAGCGCCTCGGTCGAATTGGCGGTAAAAATGACCCGCTCGGGCGCGTCAAGACCAAACAGGGCAGCCAGCGCCTCACGTGCGGCATAGATGGTGCGTCCGGCGGTCAGACTGCCGTCATTTGCGCCGCGTCCGGCGTTCCCCATATGCTGCATGGCGGAAACCACCGCATCGATCACGCACTGCGGCTTGCGCAGCGTGGTTGCGGCGTTGTCCAGATAGATCATGACAGTGCCTCCTCTGTCTGTGTCCGTGCTTCCTATAGTATACCACACGACGGTTATTTTTCAAGGAGGAGAACGCAAAATCGCGTCCGACCGTGTCAATGGCCAAAACAGGGAACGTTTGGCGCACAAAACAAAGGCGACTCGGGTTTCCCCGAGCCGCCTTTGTTGAGCGTTGCTATATCATATCCAGAGCATGTTGTGATCTGAATGAATAGCTGATAGAAAATCAGATGGTGATACCGGCCTTGTCCAGGATGGTGGGAACGTTCTTCTCTGCGCCGATGGCCATGATGTGAACGCCGTCACACAGATGCTCGTCCTTGATCTTCGCGATCATTTCGGCGGCCATTTCGATGCCAAGCTGCATCGGCAGACCCTTGACGCCCTTCTCCTTGCCCTCGGCAGCGGCAGCGGCCAGCTTGTCGATCATATCCTGCGGCACCGCGATGCCGGGGACGTTCTCATTCATGTAGCGTGCCATACCGGCGGCCTTGAGCGGGATGATACCGGCCATGATGTGCGTCTTGATACCGGCGGCGTCGACCTTCTCCAGGAAGCGCTTGAAGGTGTCAAGATCAAAAATGCCCTGCGTCTGGATGTACATGGCACCGGCCTCGACCTTCTGGCGCAGCTTGTTGATCTGCAGTTCGATGGGGTCATAGACGGGGGTGACGGAAGCGCCCTTATAGAACTTCGGTGCGCCACCGACGATCTCATTGCCGCCGCAGTCGCAGTTGGTCTGCTCCATCTGGCTGAGCATACGCAGAATGCCGACGGAATCCAGATCATAAACGGGCTTGGACTCGGGGCAGTCGCCCACGACCGGATGGTCGCCCGTCAGTGCCAGCATCGTGTCAATGCCGAATGCAGCGGCAGAGAGCACGTCGCCCATGATAGCCATACGGTTGCGGTCACGGCCGGTCATCTGAAGGATCGGCTCAACGCCCGCATTCTTAAGCGCCACGCACAGGCCAAGGCTGGAGGCCTTGAGGCTGGCAGACTGCATATCGGTCACGTTGACGCCGTGAACCTTGCCGTTGAGGAGCTTTGCAGCCTCAAGCTGCTCGGAAAAATCATAGCCCTTGGGGGGCGCCATTTCGGCGGTAACGCCAAATTTACCGGCTTCAAAAGCCTCTTTCAACATACTCATATTATTTCTTCCCCTTT
>CAZPYW010000086.1:0-6687 GCA_964590095.1 uncultured Oscillospiraceae bacterium
AATCAGAAAAGGACGCATCGAACGATGCGTCCTTTTTGCGTCCCTATTTTGTTGCGCAGCCGCGCCAAACGCGCCTGCACCAGCATCAAAAGCGTCCCCGCCGTCAGTCCGGCGAAAAACGCCGAGGCAAACGCGAATACGACCCACATGCTATTCCGTTTCCCGCTGTTCTGTCCGGAATGACACGCGAACCGTTGTTCCCTCACCGGATTTACTTTCCAGCTCGATTCCTGCGCCAAGATACGCGCAGGCGTGCTTGACAATGGAAAGTCCCAGACCTGTGCCGCCGATCTGGCGGGAGTGGCTCTTGTCCACGCGATAGAAGCGCTCAAACACGCGCGCCTGATGCTCCTCCGGAATGCCGATGCCGGTATCTGCCACACACAGCACGCCGTCCGGCGTGACGCGCACGTCCACGCGCCCGCCGCTTCGGTTATACTTGATGGCGTTGTCCACCAGATTATACGTGATCTCATGGACAAGCCGCCCCACCGCCTGTATGGTACACGGCGCAGCCTGTACCTCCAGCGCCACGCCCTGTCCCGCGGCCTTTTCTGCCAGCTGCCGCGCGGCATCCTGCGCCACGGCATCCAGCGACACCGTCTCAAGCGGGAGCTTTGCGCCCTCGTCCAGCTGGGAAAGGCGGAGAATGTCTTCGATCAGCGACAGCAGCCGCGCGGCCTCGTCGTGGATATGCCCCACAAAGCGCGGCAGATCGTCCGGCTTTACCATGCCGCTTTCGATCATCTCACTGCTGCCCAGGATGGCAGTCAGCGGCGTTTTCAGCTCGTGCGTCACATTGGCGGTAAACTCGCGTCTGACGCGCAGCTGCGCGTCGAGCTGATGTCGCTGCTGGTTGATGCGCACCAGAAGCGGCCTGAGCTCCTCATACGTCTGATTTTCCATCGGGTGATCCAGATCGAGGTGATTGAGCGGCTCGACAATACGCGCAGAAATGCGCTTTGCCAGAAAAAATGCCACCGCCAGCACCAGAAGCGCCACGATGCAGATCGGCTGCAGCATCCCCATTGCCAGCACGGTCATTGTCGCGCGGCTGACGGAAATGCGCAGCACTGAGCCGTCGGACAGCCGCCTTGCGCAGTAGACCGTCTTTTCCAGCAGCGTGCTGGAATAGCGCGTGCTCTGCCCCTCGCCGGTGTCCAGTGCCTGCCGAACCTCCTCGCGCTGGGCATGGTTTTCCATGGTCTGCTCGTCGGCCTCGTCGTCAAACAGGACGCTTCCGTCGGCGGCAATCCACGTCAGGCGGTTGCTGCTTTCCGGCAGCGCGTCCAGATACACCTCGCCCGCATGCTCAACACCACAGGCGGCAAGTGAAAGCTCATCCCAGAGCTGCTGCGTCTGTACGCCGGTAAAATAGTCGTACATACAGCCCATGATGATCAGAATACTGGCCAGAAGCGCGAAGCCCGCCGCTGCCAGAATCGAACGGAAGATCTTTCTTGTCATAGCCGTGCCTCCAACCGATAGCCCACGTTCCGCACCGTCTCGATGCAGCGGCCGTATTCACCCAGCTTCTGCCGCAGCGTCCGGATGTGCATGTCCAGCGTCCGCGACTCGCCCACATAGCTCTCGCCCCAGATCTCGGCAAACAGCTGCTCGCGCGTAAATGCCATGCCGGCGTGCGAGAGAAACAGCCGCAGCAGCTCATACTCCTTATACGTCAGCTGCACCCGTGCGCCGTCAATGGTGACGGTGTGCTCGTCCAGATTCAGCGCCAGCCCGCCCAGCCGCAAAAGCCGCTGCGCAGCGGGCGGCTGATAGCGGCGCAGAACCGCCTTGACGCGGGAGACCAGCTCCATCACGCCAAAGGGCTTGACTACATAGTCATCCGCGCCAAGGTCGAGACTTTGAATTTTGTCATACTCGGCGCCCTTGGCCGTTGCCATGATGACCGGCAGGTCACAAAGCCGCGCGTCCGCGCGGATGCGCCGCAGCAGCTCCACGCCGTCCACGCCCGGGAGCATTACGTCCAGCACCACCAGCGCCGGCCGCGTCTGCTGCAGCGCCGTCCAGAAGGACAGCCCGTCCTCAAAGCCGCACGCGTCCAGGCCGGTGCTTTGCAGCGCGTATATTTCGATGTCGCGGATGGCCGCGTCGTCCTCTACACACCAGATCATTCTGTCACTTCCTCACTTTTGTGGATACCCGTCACCGCATAGATGACCCACTCGGCCAGATTGGTCGCATGGTCACCAATGCGCTCAAAATACTTTGCAATCATCAACAGATCCAGCGCGTATTCGCCCTCGGCGGGCTCGGCGGCAATCCGCTCGATCAGCTGCCGCTTTACGCGCAGAAATGCGTCATCTACCACATCGTCATAGGCAATGACTTCGCGGGCCAGCGCCGTGTCCTTCTTCACATACGCATCCAGACTGTCCGTCACCATCCGGATGATGGCCACGGCCATTTCCTTCAGATCGGTGTGCTCTGCCGCGCCGCGCCCGTTCAAAAATGTGACGATCTCAGCGATGTCCTCTGCCTGATCGCCGATGCGCTCCATGTCTGTGATCATTTTCAGCGCCGCCGAAATCTGGCGCAAATCGCGCGCCACAGGCTGCTGCTGCAGCAGAAGCTTCATGCACAGATTTTCGATGTCCCGCTCTTTCTGGTCGATCTCGCGGTCGCGGGGCGCAACGCGCTGTGCAAGCGCCGTGTCGCCGCCCGTCAGCGCCGAGGAGGCAAGCGCAATGACCTCCTGACACAGTGCGCCCATTTCGATCATTTCACGGTTCAGCAGCGCAAGCTGCTCATCCAGTCGGCTTCTCATCATCCAAACCTCCCCGTGATATAGTCCTCGGTGCGCTTGTCGCGCGGCTGGGAAAACAGCGGCTCGGTATCGCCGTATTCGATCAGCTCGCCCATCAGGAAAAACGCTGTCCGGTCGGAAATACGCACGGCCTGCTGCATATTGTGCGTCACGATAACAATAGTATACTGTTCGCGCAGCGAAAGCGCAAGCTCTTCAATTTTCATGGTGGAAATGGGGTCAAGCGCGCTCGTCGGCTCGTCCATCAAAAGCACCTGCGGCTCGACCGCCAGCGCCCGCGCGATGCAAAGCCGCTGCTGCTGCCCGCCGGAAAGGCCAAGCGCACTTTTTTTCAGCCGATCCTTCGTCTCGTCCCAGATGGCCGCGGCGCGCAGCGCGCGCTCGACAAGCTCATCCAGCTTTGCCCGCGACGTGATGCCGTGCGTGCGCGGGCCATAGGCCACGTTGTCATAGATGCTCATGGGAAAGGGATTCGGCTTTTGAAAGACCATCCCCACCTGCCGCCGCAGCTCACTCACGTTTACACCGGCATCATATATATTTTCGCCCTGATACCGCACCTCGCCGGTAATTTTCACGTTTGGTACAAGGTCATTCATCCGGTTGAGCGTTTTTAAGAACGTGGACTTGCCGCAGCCGGAGGGACCGATCAGCGCGGTAATGCTTTTCTCTGGAATGTCCAGATTGACATGCCGAAGCGCCTGCGTGCTGCCATACCACAGGCACAGATCATTCGCGGTCAGAATAATATTCACAGGCTTTGCCTCCTTTTAACGTGTCTGCCCACTGCCGTGGCGCAGAGGTTGATACATACGGTCAGCGCCATCAAAATGGCGGCGATGGCAAAGGCAACCTCAAATTCGCCATCGGTCTTGGCATAGGAATACAGCGCCACCGTCAGCGTGGAGCCGGCGCTGGTCATGCCGGTAAAAAAGTCGTTCAGCGTACATGCAAAGCCCGCCGTAAACAGCAGCGCGGCCGACTCGCCCAGAATGCGCCCCACCGCCAGAATGCAGCCGGTCACGATGCCGTCCACACAGCCCGGGAGCACCACCGTCCGGATGACGCGCCACTTTCCCGCGCCAAGCCCGAATGCGCCCTCACGATAGCTCTGCGGCACGGTTTTCAGACTCTCCTGCGTCGTGCGCATCACCGTCGGCAGATTCATGATCACCAGCGTCAGACTGCCCGCCAGCAGACACGCACCCATCTGATTGGAAAACAGCAGCATCCCCACCAGCCCATAGATGATCGACGGAATGCCGGAAAGCGTCTCGGCCGCGTATTCGATTGCCGCGACCAGCCGCCGGTTTGCGGCGTACTCATTGAGATAGATGGCCGCGCCCACACCCAGCGGAAGCACCAGCGCAAGCGTCGCCAGAATGACATAGACTGTGTTCAATATATTCGGCAGGATGCCGATCCGGCCGCTGAGATAGCTCACGCCGGTCGTCAGAAACTCCCACGTGATGTGCGGCAGCCCCCGAACGGCAACGTACCCCACCAGAAACAGCGTCAGCGCCGCTACCAGTCCGGCAGACACACCCATCAAAAGCCGCATCAGCGCAATATAGACGCTGCGCCCTGTCCGGTTTTTCTGTTTCAGCATCCTCACGCCTCCTTTTTGCCCTTCAGAAAGAGATTCAGCACTGCATTGATCAGCATGATGAACAAAAACAGCACCAGTGCAATGGAAAACAGCGCCTGCCGCTGCAGCCCGCTGGAATACGCCATCTCACTGCCGACAATGGTGGTCAGGAAGTGGACGCTCTGGAACAGCGAGTCCGGCATATTGGGCGCACTGCCGCAGACCATCATCACCGCCATTGCCTCACCGATCGCGCGCCCGACGCCCAGCACGATGGCGCTTGCTATGCCGCTTTTGGCGGCCGGAACGGTGACGCGGAAATACGTCTCAACCGGCGTTGCGCCCAGCGCAAGTGAGCCTGCCTCATACTCCTCCGGAACGGCCTCAAGCGCCGTGACCGATACCTTGATGATTGACGGCAGAACCATCACCGCCAGCACCAGTATGGCCGCAAGCAGACTTGCGCCGTCCGGAAGCCGGAAAACGCGCCGGATGGCGGGGACAAGCACCATCATGCCCACCAGTCCGTAGACGACCGAGGGGATACCCGCCAGAAGGCTGACAGCGCCCTGCATTACGGCCTTGACCCGCGGCGGCGCAAGGCGCGCCAGATAGACCGCTGCAAAAAAACCGACCGGCACGCCAAGCAGCATCGCGCCTGCCGTCCCATAGACACTGGTCAGCAAAAACGGCAGAATGCCGAATTTTGCATCCGCTGCGCTGGATGCCCACTCGCGCCCGAACAAAAACGTGCCAACGCCAAGCTTTTGCAGCGCCGGAATGCCGGAGACGACCAGATACACCGTGATCAGCAGCACACACCCCACCGTCACCAGACCCAGTGCCAGGAAAACGCCGTGGATGGCGTTTTCCAGAAATGCTTTTCTCTGCTTCATCGTGTTTCCTCAGCGCCGCGGCGGCTCAGTTCGCGGGGACAACGCCCGCCGCCGTGATGACCTCTGCCGCTGCGGCCGAGGTCGCATAGGCGAAAAAGCGCTGCGCCGGTTCAGACAGCGCACGGTCTGCCTTTGTCACCAGCACAAAGGGGCGCTGGACGGCATAGCTGCCGTTTTTGACCGTCTCCGCGCTGGGGCTGACGCCCGCAACCGAAAGCACCTTGATGCTGTCCTTGACGGTTGCAAGCGAGGCATACCCAATGGCATTGGGATTGGCCGCGACTGTTGCGATCACGTCGCCGTTTGACGAAAGCTCCTGGCGGTAGCGGCAGCTGTCTGTGGTGCCGGTGATCGATTCAAAGCCGTCGCGCGTGCCGGAGTTTGCCTCGCGGCCGATCAGGACGATCTCGCCGTCACTGCCGCCAACATCCCTCCAGTTTGTGACCGCTCCGGTGTAGATGGCTGCAATCTGCTCAATCGTCAGATCCGACACCGGATTGTCCGGATGGACAACCACGGCAATGCCGTCATAGGCAAGCGTTGTTTCCGTCAGACCGGCGCTTTTTTCCTCATCCTTCAGACTGCGCGAGGACAGGCCGATGTCGCAGCGTCCCTCAAGCACGGCCTGAATGCCGCTGCCGGAGCCGGTGGCGTTATAGGTCAGCTTCATGCCGCTGTTTTCCAGCGCAAAGGCCTCGCCCAGTGCGCCGATGACGCGGCTCATTGAGGTCGAGCCGTCGGTCGAGACTGTGCCGCCCTTTCCCGCCGCGCAGCCGCTCAGCGCCGTCAGCAGCGCCGCCACGCCAAGCACAACAGCCGTCAGCTTTTTCAATTTCGTTCTCTGTTTCATATTCATACACTCCTTTGTATGTCTGTTTTGACCTTCGGTTTACAGCTACAGCATACCGAACGGGTGTAAAATGGGAAAGCAGACTTTTGTAAAATCGATGTCAAAAAACAGCGGCAGGACGCAGCGCGTCCTGCCATGCAGGGTGTCCAAAAGCCTTGCAGAGTTCGCGTCCGCAGACGCGAATCCGGTTAAAATCATGTTTTGTCCGGCGGCGTGTACGTCGGACAAAACACATTACGCGATGCAAGTGTTGAATTTTCGTGCCTGCGGCACAGAAATTATGCGCGCAGCATCGCGAGAAAAAATCAAACGCGAACCCAGCAAAGCGGTTCGCGTTTGAACACGCGCCAAAAACGTTTTGGCGCGCGTAGTGGCGGCAGGACGCATTGCGTCCTGCCGCCGTGAAAGCGGAAAGGGGTTCGGGCTTTCCATATGCGCCGCACAGAGCAGCGCCGCACTCAGTCGTGGATATACATCCGTGACGGCTCGGCCTCGCCGTCGCCCTGTGCCATGCACAAAAATCTCCATCCGTACCGCTCATAAAAGCCGGTGTGATCGGTCA
>CAZPYW010000087.1:0-5185 GCA_964590095.1 uncultured Oscillospiraceae bacterium
ACTTGCCGTCGGGCTTGTCCTTCAGGCGGTTCATGACCTTGATAAAGTCGATCTTCGGGGTCTTGCCATAGGGGATGATCTCATCCGGCAGCAGGCCGAGCTTCTCGCGGAAATAATCCACGGGGGGCAGATTCTTTTCTGCTTCCTCAGCGATCTGCCAGTCTTTGTACACGGTGGGGTCAAGCGTGACGTGACCGTCCTCATGTACATACTTGCCATCAACGAAATTGATTGCCATAGCGTTTTTCCTCCTTAAGGAATCCATTGAGGTCTTAACACCCCCAATGGAACATAAATAGTTCGACGCCGCGCTTCCAAAATCCACGTACCTCGGCGCCCAAATCGATATTTTTTTATCGGTTCGACCATAGCATACCACGCCGCCGCGGCGTTGTCAATCCAAAAAAAGCAATTCGTCACTCTGCACCGAAAAATTTACGTCACTTTGTCGGGAATGACAAAAGTCCGCTGCATTTATTAAGAAGCAGCGGACTTTTTCCCGTTTTTTCGTCGATAATGCCGTTATTTTGTTTCGCCGCCGACTGTAACTTCTGTCAGCTTTGCGTGTGCGCGCACCAGCGCGATGGCTTTCTTCATGCGCAGATTCCGGATGACGGTCTGCTCAAATTCGCTGTCGTAATACGGCCGCAGCTGCTCCATGGTCATGTTGTTCTGGCGGCAGATCAGGGCAAGCTCGCCCGCGATATCCTTGTCATCCACGCGGATGTCCTCCAGCTCGGCAATGCGCTCGGCAGCCTTCTGGATGCGCAGGCTGCTGATGGCCTCGCCCTTTGCGTCCTCGCGCAGCTGTGCCTCGCTCTGGCCGGAGAACTGGCAGTAGGCCTCAAGCGAAAGCCCCTTCTGCGCCAGCTGCGCCTTGAGCAGCTCCATCTGCGCGTCAAGTCCCTTTTCCAGCTCCTCGTCGGTGGGCGTATAGTCAAGCGTCTGCGCCGCCTGACGCATCAGCTTGTCCTGAAGCTCCATCTCAGAGCGGTCATCATAATAGGCGCGCAGGCTTTCGGCCATTTTCAGCCGCATCTCGGCATAGGTGTTGCATTCGCCAACTGCCTTGGCAAAGGCGTCGTCCGACTCGTACTCGCCCTTTTCGCGGATCTCGTGGATCGTGCAGCGGAACTCCGCCGCCTTGCCGGCCAGCGCCTCGGCGCGATAGTCGGCGGGGAAGGTCACGTGTACGGTCACGCTCTCGCCTGCGTTTTTGCCGACCAGCTGTTCCTCAAAGCCCGGGATGAACATCCCGCTGCCCAGCGTCAGCGTCTGCTTTTCAGCTGTGCCGCCCTCAAACTGTTCGCCGTCTACGTATCCGGCGTAGTCCAGCACCAGCTCGTCGCCGTTTTGTGCGGCGCGGCCGGTGACGGGGCGCACGCACGGCATCTGACGGCGCAGCCGCTCAAGCTGGCGGTCAATTTCGGCGTCGGTCACGATCACGCGCTCAAGCGTCTGTTCCAGTCCCTTATAGGTAAATTCCATGTTATACTCCAATCTACATCTGCTGTTTGATGGCAGAGATCAAAATATCGCCCGCGACAACGCGGTCCTCGGCGGCAAAGCCGTCGGCAAAGTTTTCAGAGTAGAGGATCTGCGCCGTGGGCGCAAATTCCTCATCGCCCTCCCAGACCATCAGCTGCATCGTGTATCCGCCCAGAAAGTCGAACTGATACCCTGCATCGCCGTGGTCAAGCGCCACGGCGCCCATCTTTTCACACGCCGCGCGGAAGGCGGCAACGCGCGTTCCAAAGGTGAACGCGGCGCGCGTCAGACAGCGGCCGGTGTAGGGACCGATATACATCTCACCCCACGGCATTTCGCGGAAGGTCAGCATCTGACCGGACGCGCCTGCGCGCCTGCCCTCAAGCAGGAAGCGCAGCAAAAACGTCTGGCACGGCAGATTTTTCAGCGCGAATGCGTCCGCGCGGTCGGCGCGGATGGCGTACTCCGGCCACGAGAGCCAGTAGCGCACACCCAGCAGCGTGAGCTCAAATTCATTTTTCTCCGCGTCAAAGCGCACGCCGCAGCGCTCGGCTGCCTCCTCGGGAATGAAGCAGCGATAGCGCGCGCAATAGTGCGCAAACGGGACTTCCTCTTTATGATTTTCTACCTGCATGGCTTACTCCTGTACGCTCGAGGGGAAAAGCTCGGCATTGGTGTGCGGCAGGAAGCATGCCGCAACGAACTCATCCATATAACGCGGGTTGGTGGAAAGCTCAAGATACGTCATATTCGCCGCCAGCTCATCCACCTTGTCGCGCGCCGCATCCGAGAGCACCATGGCGTATGCGCCCGCGAGCGACGAGTTGCCGATATACTCGAACAGACTCCGGTCGATGTCGGGGAACATGCCGATACGCACGGCGTTTTCCATGTTGATGCCCGAGCCGATGCCGCCTGCGACATAGACATGCTCCAGCACGCTCACGTCCATGTCCAGACTGGAGAGCATGATGTTGATGGCCGAGAAGATCGCGCCCTTTGCGCGGATGAACGATTCAATATCCACCTCGGTGATGGCGATTTCGCGGCCGGTCTCACTTTCCCCGCTGCTTGCCAGGACATAGCGGCCCATGCCGTGCTGGTCGTGCAGGATGCGCGGATTTTCGCGCGCGAACTTGCCCTTGGAGGAGATGGCCGAGGTGCGGTAAAGCTCAGCGATGACATCGATGATGCCCGAGCCGCAAAGGCCGACCGGCTTTTGACCCGCGCCGCCGACAATGGTCAGCTGCGGGGTGAGCGTGTCCTTGTCAATGGTGACAGCCTCGATTGCGCCGTCGGTGGCGCGCATGCCGCAGGAGATATCGCCGCCCTCAAACGCGGGGCCGGCGGAGCAGGCGCACGACATCATAAAGTCACGGTTGCCGAAGACCAGCTCGCCGTTGGTGCCAAGGTCAATAAACAGCGAGAATTCGTCCTTATCCCAGATCAGCGTGGTAAATGCGCCCGCCGTGATGTCGCCGCCGACATACGAGCCAATGTTCGGCGCCAGCAGAACTGCCGCGTCGGGGTTGGCAGGAAGCCCAAGCTCGCCCGCGCGCAGGCCGCGCCACTGGAAAAACGTGGGGATATACGGCTCCATACGCACAGGGTTGGAGTCCACGCCCAGCAGCAGGTGATTCATGGTGGTGTTGGACGCAATGCAAAGGCGCAGAATACGGCGCGCGGAGATACCGGCCGATTTGCACATGGCGGCCAGCATGGGCGTAAGCGTCTCTTTGATGATGGCATCCTGCAAACGCTTGACGCCGCCGGATTTTGTCTGTTCAATGATGCGGTTGATGACGTCCGCGCCATAGCGGATCTGGCCGTTGCCGGCAGAGGCCTTGGCCAGCAGCCTGCCGCTCTTGAGATCGGCCAGCACGCCGGTGACGGTGGTGGTGCCGATATCGATGGCGCAGGCAACCAGCGGCGTTTCGTCGCTTGCCGCGACCACATCCATGACGGTGAACACGCCGTCCGTAAACGTGCCGACGACCTTGACGGCGAAATTCGACTCGCGCAGCGTGGCTGCGAGCTTTTTGACCGTGTAATAGGGGAGCTTGACGTCGCTGCACTCAAGGGCGGCCTGTACGCCCCAGATCAGACGCTCGGTGTCGGGCATGGTGTCATCCAGCGTCGGCTCGTCCAGCTGAAGCGCCAGCTCGATAAAGTCATTTTCAAATTCAATGCCGGTCTGACGGACGTCCTCCATCAGCTTTTCAAAGATGGCGACCTCGGTACCGGTGGAGAGATCGGCCGTCTTCATCCGGCTCTGGTATGCCGAGGCGATATCCGGCACCAGAATGACCACGTCAGAGGCGATCTTGCTGGAGCAGCTCAGCCGCCAGCCGGCTGCGTATTCCTCGTCGGTGATGTGGCCGGTCTGCGGGCCAAGCAGCTCGCCCTCCAGCAGCTTTACGCGGCATTTGCCGCAGGAACCGTTTCCGTTGCAGGGCGCGTCGATGGCGACGTTGCTGCTTTTTGCAACCTCAAGCAGGCTTGCGTCCGGCGCAGCAAAGGCAGTGACGTCCTCCTGCCCGTTTTCAAAACGGAATGTGACCTGATACATAGGGGTAAATGCTCCTTTCTGTCAAACGCATACGCAAGGGGACACGGGCGCTGTCCGTTTGCGCACACGCTTCACAAATATCATATTTTTCCTGATAAGAAATTTTCTGGAAGTTCAGCAAAACAGGGGGAGGGTATATGCCCTCCCCCTGAGATGTTCGGTTCGGCTGACGCGCCGGCATACGCCATGGCGGGTGGGAAAACCGCCTGCGCGTCAGGGAAGACGATCATTCAAAAAGCATTTGCTGGACGTATTATATTACATCAGCGGCTCCATGGCAAGCACGGGATGATTCTTTTCCGTCAGGAAATTCATCAGCTCATCGCAGTCGGTGCAGATGGTCTCATCCGCGACCATGTCGATGAAGTTGTCGATGCCATACAGCTCTTTTGCAGTCTTGTTCAGACGCTCGCCAACGTCGTCCTTCAGCTCCTTGGGCATCCAGACGATACGCTCGATGCCGCCCTCGGCGTGGATGAACTTCTTCGACGAGATGAAGTGACGGCCGTGACCCATGTAGCCCGGGGTCTGGACGCCGCCGCCTGTGCAGGAGGCCAGCTCGCCAAAGCTCATACCGGCGGGCGTCATGCCCTTGTACTCACGGTTGACAACGATGAAGCCGTTGGACATCGGCTCAATGCCCGAGATGCACTCGAAGCAGCCGCAGGAGGTCATCGGGTCTTCCATGATGGAGTACAGCGTGACTTCCTCAACAGCGCCGTGCGTTGCGTCAGCGATGGCGTGGTTGACCGTCTCATAGCGGCCGGTGCGCTCATCGATGCAGCCTTCCTTCATGATGGGCTGGGACGGGCCGTTGGGATTGAGCTCATACGTTGCCTTGGCATCGAGCCAAGACACAGCGCCGCACAGACCAAGACGCTCGGGCGTGACCACGCAGCAGTGCGCGGGTGCGAACGACTGGCACAGGATGCAGGTGAAGAAGCGGTCAACGGACTCGTCGGTCATGGTGGCCAGACGGTCATCACGCGCGTTGTAGCGCGGCATGGCGACGTCGTTGAGTGCCGCAGCAGCCTTGTCATGGTCGGTGATCAGCGTGATCTGGCACTTATCGACAACTGCGTCGAATTCGTCCATGATCATATGGTACAGAACCTCACCGAAGTGCTT
>CAZPYW010000087.1:5195-6649 GCA_964590095.1 uncultured Oscillospiraceae bacterium
GCGCTGGCCGGTGTGCATGACACCCTCCATGTAGTTGAACCATGCGTGGAGCTTACGCTCGATAACGGATTCAAAGTCAGCCTGCATCTTCTTGCCAGAGACCTCAACCAGCGTTGCCAGCGGATACTCGACCTCACCGGAGTCGATATCGGGGCCGTCCACCACGATCTTGTGATCCTCGACCTCGTCGGCATTGCGCATGACGACCAGCTCGCAGGTGGTGTTCTTGCCAGACCAGAATTCGACCTTCATGTCGGCCTTACGGATGATCTCACCCTCAAACGCGGCGGCAAAGGCCACGGGGATGGGAAGCTCCTTGGATTTGATCTTGATGCCGCGCAGCTCAAGCGACTTCTTGACCGTTTCGTTGTGGTCGCAGCAGGATTCCAGTGCGCCGGGAACCTGATTCTCGCCAAGATCGATGTCGACCACGACGGGGAAGCCCAGTGCAATTGCGCCGGCACCGGCGGAAACGACGACATTGTCGATTGCGCCAAAGGTGTTGACGAATGCGGGAACACGCTCTTTGGTGTACGCCAGCAGGCCGCCCAGATCGCCGGGCTGCACATTGCCGAAGATCAGCGCTGCGCGGACAGCGACGGTGACAACGTGAATGACGGCCGTTACATCGTGACCCAGCGGGATGACACGAAGCTCAAGACCCATCTTGACGCCCGCGTCGGCACACTGCTCAATGACGTCACCGACCAGGAAGGTCATGATACCCTTGGACTGGTAGTCCTTGACGACTTTTGCCACATCCTCGCCGTTTTCGGCCTTGCCCAGCACGACGGCAACACCCGGGATATCGCCCGTGACCAGCGGCACGCCAAGGCTGCGGATGATGGGATCGGGAACGAAGCCGATACCGGCAACGCGCGCATCCTCATAGCTCTCACGTGCCTCGACGAACTTCAGACCCTCAAGGATCTCAGCGCCGACAGCAGTGGCAAGACCGGCGTTCAGCGCCTGGCCAAGATCTTCCTGATTGGTGATCAGGCTCTTGAGCACGCCGACACAGGCCGGCAGATCGCCCAGCGTTTGAACCTTGACGCCGGTGGCTGCGTAGATGGTGGGGAAGAAATAGGCGGTGTCGGGGAATGCGATCTTTGTATCAGCGCCATATTTTGCAATGGCGTCGTTGACTGCACCCTCGGTCAGGCCCGCGACGGCATTGGAGCCGCCATAGATCAGATCGGTTAATACGCTCATGAAAATTCCTCCTGTTCACATGTCCCCCCGAGGGGGTTTGCTCATATATAGGATACCAACTTTATACCGGTTTGTACAGTGTTTTTTGTTGGATTTCTGATTTTTTTACAGACAGCAATCACAAACACAACCAAACGGAAATGGACAAAGGGAGCCCGCGCGGGGCTCCCTTTTGATTGCTTAGCCCTCCAGATAGGAGTCGGAGTACAGCTCGTGGTTCTTGAAGATGTCGCAGGACTTGA
>CAZPYW010000088.1:0-6622 GCA_964590095.1 uncultured Oscillospiraceae bacterium
GAAAGCTTCTTATACAGGCGGAAGAAATTCTGGAAGGTGATGGTGGCAAGCGTCTTATTCTCGCTTGCGACCTTGACGCCCTCTTTGGCCTCAATGGCCTGATGCAGACCCTCATTATAGCGTCTGCCGTACATCAATCGGCCGGTGAACTCATCGACAATGATGACCTGTCCGTCCTTGAGCACGTAGTCAATGTCGCGCTTCATCAGACCCCGCGCCTTCATCGCCTGATTGATGTGGTGCGAAAGCGTGGCGTTTTCCACGTCGGCCAGATTCTCCACGCCGAAGAATTCCTCGGCCTTGGTGATGCCGCTTTGCGTCAGACTGACGGTGCGGTCTTTTTCCACCACGACGTAGTCGCAGTCGTACTCGTCCTGAAGCTCTTTATCGTCGGTCGAGGCGAAAACCTGCTTCTTCAGCCGCGAGACAAAATAGTCGGCCATCTCATACAGCTTGGAGGATTCCTCGCCCTTGCCCGAGATGATCAGCGGCGTGCGCGCCTCATCGATCAGGATGGAGTCCACCTCATCGACGATGACGAAGTTGTGTCCGCGCTGCACCATTTCGGATTTATAAATGGCCATGTTGTCGCGCAGATAGTCAAAGCCGAACTCGTTATTCGTGCCATAGGTGATGTCAGCGGCATAGGCGGCGCGCCGCTGCTCACTGTTCAGGTCGTGGATGATCAGACCGACCGACAGGCCAAGGAAGCGATAGACCTTGCCCATCCACTCGGCGTCGCGCTTGGCCAGATAGTCGTTGACGGTGACGATATGCACGCCCTCGCCGCTCAGCGCGTTGAGATATGCCGGCAGAATGGCGACAAGCGTTTTGCCCTCGCCGGTTTTCATTTCTGCGATGCGTCCCTGGTGCAGGACGATACCGCCGATGACCTGTACGCGGTACGGGCGCATGCCCAGTACGCGGTCAGCAGCCTCGCGGCAGACGGCAAACGCCTCGACCAGCAGATCATCCAGCGTTTCACCCTTTGCAAGGCGCGCCTGAAATTCGGCGGTCTTGCCCCGCAGCTCGTCGTCCGAGAGCTTGCGGTACGGCTCATCCAGCGCCATGACGGCGTTTACAAGCGTGTCGAGCTTTTTTACCTCGCGCGCAGAGCGCGTGCCAAATAATTTTGTAAACAGACCCATGTTCCATGCCTTTCCCGCGCCGCAGTCCGGCGCAACGTACTGTTATCCATTCTAACGATGAATTATACCACATATGGCCGCGTAAAAAAAGAAGAAAATGTGAATTTACACACGCGGCTGCGCGGCAAACGGTTGATTTCAGCGCTCTACGCTGGTAAAATAGAAAAGAGATTCTAACTGGAACAGGAGAGAAACAATTTCATGGCAATTCGTCTGGTGGCAGTCGACCTGGATGGGACACTGCTTACTGCAAAACAGGAAATTCCGGCGCGCGTGCGCCAAGCGGTCGCACAGGCTGCCGCGTGTGGGATCGAGGTAGTCATCAGCACCGGCAGAAGTCCGGTCGAATGCGGCTTTGTCCTTGAGGCGCTGCCGCAGGTGCGATATGTGATCGCCTGCACGGGTGCGGCGGTCATGGACGTGCACACGGGTGCGGTGATGTGCAGCTGCGCGCTTTCTGCCGACGATGCGCGGGTGATCTATGACCATCTGCGGAGGTTTGACGGCATGATCAGCTTTTTTGCCGACGGCGCGGTGTACAACGCCAGATGGCAGATGGAGGAATTTGAACGCTACTATCCGGAAGACCGCAAGCCGCTGTTTGTGGAAAAGCATGTGATCGTGGACGATCTGGACGAGATGATCCGGCGGCGGGAAACGCCGGTTGAGAAGTTCTATGTGTCCTTTGCAGACCGCGAAAACTGTCTGCGCGCGCGTGAGGATTTTTCACACCTGCCGTATTTTGCGACCGGCGCGGGCTTTGACGATCTGGACATCATGCACCCCGAGGCCAGCAAGGGCAAGGCGCTGCGCCAGATTGCCGAGCTGCTGGGGCTGCGGCGCGAGGAGGTCATGGCCATCGGCGACAGCGGCAACGATGAGGCGATGCTCCGCTACGCCGGAACAGGTGTTGCGATGGAAAACGGCGATCCTGCGCTTAAGGCCATTGCCGATCATATCGCCCCGTCCAATGAGGACGGCGGCGTTGGATATATGATAGAGAAAGTCATACAGGGAGAGATTTGAAATGGGAATGGAAAATCTGACACTGTCAATGGTGCTGATCGTTGCAGTCGGCGTGTTTCTCGCGTCGTTTACCGACGCGATTGCGGGCGGCGGCGGGATCATATCCGTGCCGACGTATCTGATCGCGGGACTGCCGATGCACGCGGCGCTGGGCACGAATAAGCTTTCTGCCGGCATCGGAACGTTTGCCTCCACCGCGCGCTACATCAAAAACGGCTGCGTGGATTGGAAGCTTGGCATTCCGTCCATCGTGCTGGCGCTGATCGGCTCATATTTCGGGACAAGGCTCCAGCTGATGATCAGCGAAACGTATCTGAAATACCTGCTGCTGATCGTGCTGCCGGTGGTTGCTTTTGTGGTGCTGCGTCAGCGCACATTCCCCGAAACGCGCGGCCAGATCGCACCGGCAAAGCAGATGGCCATTGTCTGGAGCGCTGCGCTGGTCATCGGCGCGTATGACGGCTTCTACGGCCCCGGCACGGGAACGTTTTTGCTGCTGGTGTTCTGTAACCTTGGCAAGCTCGATGTCCGCACGGCAAGCGGCAACGTCAAGCTGGTCAATCTGGCCTCCAACATTGCCTCGCTGTTTACCTCGCTTCTCAGCGGTCAGGTTTTCCTGGTGCTTGGCCTGATCGGTGCGGTGACGTCGATTGCGGGACATTATATCGGCGCGGGACTCGCCATTAAGAACGGCTCAAAAATCGTAAAGCCCACAGTTGTGATCGTGCTGGCGCTGCTGGCGGTCAAGGTGGTGCAGGAGCTGATCACAGGCTGACAGCGCTGTCAAGCGGAATATGGAAAGGGGAGCGAGCACGATGAAGAAATCCATCGGGATCCTGGGCGGCATGGGGCCGCTTGCAACGGCTGACCTTTTGCGTAAGATCATCCTGCTGACGAAGGCAGAGAAAGACGGCGACCACATCCGCATTTACATTGACGTAAACCCCAATATTCCTGACCGCACCGCGGCCATTTTGTCCGGCGGAGAAAGTCCGCTTGCACAGATGTGCGACTCGCTGGACAAGCTGACGCGCTGCGGCGCAGACTGTATCATCATGCCGTGCAACACGGCACACTATTTCCTCCCCGCGCTGCAGGCGCGGACAACAGTACCGTTTATCAGTATGCTTGCCGCCACGGCAGGCGCGTGCGCCGCGCGCTATCCCGCCGGCCGCGCAGCCGTGCTGGCGACAAAGGGAACACTGGCAACGGGACTTTATGCCGACGCGCTCCGCGCCGCAGGCGTTTCGTATCTCATCCCGAATGAGGCAGAGCAGGATACCCTGATGCACATCATCTATGATGTGGTCAAGGCTGCAAAGCCGCTTGCGCCCGAACGCGGGCGCTGGGCGGCGCTGCTGGATGGGCTGCGTGCGCGCGGCGCGGATTATTTTATTCTGGGCTGTACCGAGCTGCCCATTGCCGCGCAGGAGCTTGACGCGGCGGGGCCGTTTGTGGATCCGACCGAGGAGCTGGCGCGGGCGGTGATCGCGTTTTGCGGCTACACAGCCGTGACGGAAAGCATTTAATTTCCGGTTTTTTCGTTTTTCTGGAAAAGTCAATTAGGCAATTTAGCAGAAATTACAGATTCAAATTATAAACATCTGTCAAAAATGAGCTAAATGCACAAAAAATTCTTTACACCTCTTAACGCCCTTGCTATAATATGTTCAAGCAGAGGGTGAGAGCTTTGCGAAAAAATGAGAGAATTTGTTGAGGTGAAAGGATTTATGGAAAAAAAGAAAAAACTCAGCCTGCCGGCATGGATCTTTATTGGAATGCTCGCCGGTATCGCCGCCGGTCTTGCGTTTGCATTTGCCGGACAGGGCGACTTTACTACCGAATGGATCAAGCCCATCGGTACGATCTATGTCAATCTTCTGAAGTTCCTTGTTGTTCCCGTTGTCCTGTTATCGATTGCTGACGGTGTCATTTCTCTGAATGACCTCAAGCGCGTCGGCTCTGTCGGCCTGAAAACGTTTATTTACTACATGTGCACCACCGCGCTGGCCGTTGTCATCGGTCTGGTTCTGGTCAACATCTTCAAGGGCGCGTTCACGCCGCTGCCCTCAGCCGAGCTTGGCGAGCTGGCGTATGAGGCCAAGGAAGCGCCCTCGGTCATGAGCGTCATCGTCAATATTTTCCCCGATAACCTCTTTAAGCCCATGGTCAACGCCGACATGCTGCCGGTTATCGTCATTGCCATCTTCCTTGGTGCGGGCGTGCTGGCCGCGGGCGAAAAGGGCGCGAAGATCGGTGAGCTTATCAACTGCGCCGAAGAGGTCATCATGAAGATCATGATGATGGTCATCAGCTTTACCCCCATCGGCGTGTTCTGCCTGATGACCAATGTGGTCGCCGTCAACGGCCCGCAGATCATCGGCAAGCTGGCGCTGGTCATCGGCGTTGCGTATCTGGGTTACATTTTCCACGTTGTCGTGGTCTATGGCCTGTCTGTCCGCTTCCTGTCCAAGATGAGCCCCATCAAGTTCTTCAAGGGCATCGCACCGGCCATGATCACCGCATTTACCACCACGTCCTCCAACGCGACGCTGCCGGTCAACATTGAGTGCTGCAACAAGATGGGCGCTGAGCCGGAAATCAGCTCGTTTGTCCTCCCGCTGGGCGCGACCATCAACATGGACGGCACTGCCATTTATCAGGCCGTCTGCGCGGTCTTTATCGCATGCTGCTATGGAATTGAGCTGACGCTTGGCGACATGGCCATGATCGTCCTGACCGCAACGCTGGCATCCGTCGGCACGGCCGGTGTTTCCGGTGCCGGCATGATCATGCTGGCCATGGTTCTGACGCAGGTCGGCCTGCCGGTTGAGGGCATTGCCATCATCGCGGGCGTTGACAAGCTGTTTGACATGGGCCGTACCACGCTGAACATCACGGGCGACGCAACCTGCGCGCTGTTCATCTCCCGTCTTGAGCGCGAGAAGAAGGAGAAAGCCGCTGTTGCCGCAAAATAAGCCGGATTTTCCGCGATAATTGTGCAAAATCAACAATACCCGCCACATTTTTGTGGCGGGTATTTTACATTTTCTAACGAAGCACTTGCATTTTCCTCTGGAAATGCGTATACTCATATCAGGTACACAGGTACAGATACAGCATTCTGGTTACAACCAGGATGCACGTGCGCTGCCTGCCGGCAGAAATAAAAAGAACGGAGAGGGACAAAGAATGAGCATTGCATATAAAGATCTGACCCCTGCACAGGTGAGGGAAGAATATGAAGTCGTCCGCGCCGCGTATGACGCGCTCAAGGCGAAAGCGCTGAAGCTGAACATGGCGCGCGGCAAGCCGGGCAAGGAACAGCTTGATCTGGTTTCCGACATTCTGACCGTGCTTGCAAAGCCGGAGGACTGTGTTTCCGAGGGTGTTGACGCGCGCAACTATGGTGAGCTGACCGGCCTGCATGAGGCCAAGGTCTACTGGGCTGATGTGCTGGGCTGCAAGCCCGAGGAATGCTTTATCGGCGGCAACGCGTCGCTGACGCTGATGTTTGACACCATTTCCAAGGCGTATACACACGGTATGCTGCATTCTGAGAAGCCGTGGTGCAAGCTGGATACGGTCAAATGGCTGTGCCCCGCGCCCGGCTATGACCGCCATTTCAAGGTCACGGAGACGTTTGGCTTTGAGCTGATCACCGTCCCCATGACGCCGGCCGGCCCCGACATGGATATGGTGGAGGAGCTGGTCAAGGACCCGTGCGTCAAGGGCATGTGGTGCGTGCCGAAGTATTCCAATCCCGACGGCATCATCTATTCGGATGAGACCATCCGCCGTATCGCGGCGCTGAAGCCCGCTGCGCCGGACTTCCTGCTGATGTGGGACAACGCCTATTGTGTACATGAATTTGACGGCGATTTTGTGCCGTTCGATGACATTCTGACGCTCTGCCGTGAGGCGGGCAACCCCGATATGGTCTTTGAGTTTGCTTCCACGTCCAAGATCACCCTTCCCGGCGCGGGCATGTCCGTGATGGCGGCCTCGGTCGCCAACCAGAAATACATGGAAAAGCTGATCGGCGTGCAGACCATTTCGTATGACAAGCTCAATGCGCTGCGCCATGTGCGCTATCTCAAGGATAAGGCGCATACGCTGGCACTGATGAAGAAGCATGCTGAGATTCTGAATCCCAAGTTCCAGTGCGTGCTGCGCCATCTGGATGAGCAGATCGCGCCGCTGGGCATCGCCACGTGGGAGCGGCCAAAGGGCGGCTATTTCGTCTCGTGCAACACGGCGGCGGGGCTTGCAAAGCGGACGCTGGCGCTGTGTAAAGAGGCTGGCGTTGTCATGACCGGCGCGGGCGCGACGTTCCCCTATGGCAAAGACCCGCAGGATTCCAATATCCGCATTGCGCCGTCGCTGCCGCCGGTGGAGGAGCTGGAGCAGGCAATGGACGTCTTCTGCATCAGTATGCGCCTTGCCGC
>CAZPYW010000089.1:0-6582 GCA_964590095.1 uncultured Oscillospiraceae bacterium
AACGTCAAATTCCTTTATAATATAGTATATCTTGCAATACGGCAGGAAATGTGATAGAATTAGTGTGTATTTGTATGCCCGCGCAAGGGCTGCAAAATTCAGGAAAGGAGCCGCCGTATGTACTCCTCTGCGTATGTTTGGGCCAAGGTGCTGGGACACATGGAAAGCCGCCTGACCGAGTCCGTCATCTCCACGTGGTTTGATGAGGTCGAGGTCGTTGAGCTGACCGAGTCACGTCTGGTCCTGTTCTCCCCCTCCGCGTTCCGCAAGGACATGATCCTGCGCCGCTGCGCCGACTACATCAAGGACGCCATGCGTGAACTGTTCGAACAGGATGTCGAGCTGGTCGTCCTGTGTGAGGATGAGATGCAGGCGTACCAGAACCGGAACAAGAAGCCGTCTTTTATCGAATTTAACCCGCAGTTTACATTCAAAAACTTTGTCGTTGGTTCCAGCAACCGCTTTGCCCACGCGGCGGCGCTGTCGGTTGCAAACAATCCGGCCAAGACGTATAACCCGCTGTTTATCTATGGCCCGTCCGGCCTTGGCAAGACGCATCTGCTCTATGCCATCGCGGGTGAAATCCACAAAAATCATCCCGACTATAACATCGTCTATATTAAGGGCGACCAGTTTACCAACGACCTGATCACCGCCGTGCAGGAGGGCCGCAACATCGAGTTTCGCAGCAAGTACCGCGGTGCCGATCTGTTCCTGATGGACGATATTCAGTTTATCGCCGGTAAAAACTCCACCCAGGAGGAGTTTTTCCATACCTTCAATGAGCTTTACGAGAACCACCGCCAGATCGTTCTGACGGCTGACCGGCCGCCAAATGAGATGCTCCGGCTGGAAGATCGTCTGAAAACGCGCTTTGAGTGGGGCTTGATCGCGGATATCCAGCCGCCCGACTATGAAACGCGTATGGCCATTATCAAAAATAAGGCCGCCTCTGTCGGGATGGAGCTTCCCGACGACGTGTGCGATTATATTGCCGAAAACATCACCACCAACGTCCGACAGATCGAGGGCACGGTCAAGAAAATTCTGGCCTATCGTGAGCTTTCCGACATGACCATGGACGTACCCAGCGTGGCGCGCGCCATCAAGGACATGTACAAGGGCAAGGCCGAAACGCTGCCCACGCCCAGCCTGATCATTGGCGAGGTCTGCCGCTTCTACTCGATTGAAGAGGACATCCTGCGCGGTACGCTCAAAAACAAAAATACCGCCGAGGCGCGTCAGGTGGCCATGTATCTCATCCGCAAGCTGACCAAGCTGAGTCTTCCCGATATCGGGCGCGAATTTGGCCGTGACCATTCTACGGTCATCCACTCTCTCAATAAGGTCGAAAAGGCGCTGGCCGCGCAGACAGGCGGCCTGCAGGAAACCATCCGCGATATCACCGCCAATATTAACAGCAAGCTTTAGACGCGCGTTTTCGCTGTAAACTGACACGTCCACACCCCTGTCCACTTTTCCACAATCGCCTGTGGAATCCACAGGAACAGCTTGTGGACAGCTATGAAACAAAAGTTTCACGGTTGCCCCTGTGCAAAACCCAAAAAGTTTTCCACAGCTGTCTGTGAAGCGAAAAGCCCCGCCGCGCCTTGCTGAAACCGACTTTTCAACAGCTTCCACAGCCCTACTACTTACTACGAAAAATATACTTCCTTTCTGTTAGAAAGAAGAAATGAGGAATTGCGTATGAAATTTACCTGTGAAAAAGCGCTGCTTGTTTCCGCCATCTCGGTGGCCTCGCGCACAGTCGCGCAGAAAAGTGCGATCACCGCGCTTGAGGGTATCCTCATCCGCGCCGGTACGCGTCTGATGCTGACGGGCTACAATCTGGAGACGGGCATCACCGTTGGCGTGCCGGCCGATATTTCCGAGGACGGCGAGTGCATCATGCCCGCGCGTCTGTTCTTTGAGATCATCCGCAAGCTGCCGGACGATATGGTTTCGGTCAGCGTGGACGATAATTACCGCGTATCCATCCGCGGCGGGATTTCGTCCTTTGCCATTACGGCAACGCCCGCCGATGACTATCCCGAGCTTCCCGACGTGGAATCGGAAAAGGGCATCGGCGTGCCGCAGCGCGAGCTGAAGGAAATGATCTCCGGTACCATTTTCTCTGCCAGTGAAAATATGGCGCGTCCCATCCATACCGGCTGTCTGTTTGAAATCTGCAACGAATCCGTCACGGTCGTAGCCGTGGACGGCTATCGTCTGGCGCTTCGCCGGTGGTTTGCCGATGAATCGCTTGAGCGGACGCTCAAATTCGTCGCGCCGGCCGCAGCCCTGAAGGAAGTCGAAAAAATTCTGGACGAAACCGACGAGAAGGCACAGATCTATGTCGGCCGCAAGCACATCCTCTTCTCCATCGGAGATGCAACGCTGGTCTGCCGCGTGCTTGAGGGCGATTTCCTTGACTGGCGCCGCGTCCTGCCGCAGAACAATCCCGTTCGGCTGGCCGCCAACGTCAGCCGCATCACCGCGTCGATCGAGCGCGTGGGTCTGATTATCTCGGAAAAGATCAAAAGCCCCGTCCGCTGCACCTTTGGCGAAAATACCGCCGACTTCCGCACCATTTCCACCATTGGCGAGGCGCACGACGTCTGCCCCATCGCGGGCGACGGCAAGGACCTGGAGATCGGCTTTAACTGCCGGTATCTGCTTGACGCGCTGCGCGCCGTCCCAACGGATGAGGTCTCGCTGGAGCTGATCAACGGCTTGAGCCCCATCGTGCTCAATCCGTGCGATGAAAGCGGAAAGTTCAGCTACATGGTTCTGCCGGTTCGGCTGAAAGCGGGGGAATAAGATGAAGGTACGCGTCACAAAGCGGGTCTCGGTCAATGCAATCGAGATTCCCATCCATACGGAATTTATCACGTTACAGGATTTTCTGAAATTTGCCAATGCCGTGGAATCCGGCGGCATGGCGAAAAACATGGTACAAAATGGACAGGTCACGCTCAACGGTGAAGTTTGCACCCAGCGCGGGAAGAAGCTCCGCGCCGGCGATACCGTGGGCTACCTTGGCCAGCGGTATCTCGTCACGCAGGAGCAGGCATGAAGCTAAATCGCCTGCAGCTGTACGATTTTCGCAATTATGCCCACCTTGAGGCCGATTTTGTCTCGGGCGTCAATCTGATTCTGGGCGAAAACGCACAGGGAAAGACCAATCTGCTTGAGGCCATCGGGTATCTGTCTACCGGCAAAAGCTTTCGTACCGCCCGCCCACAGGAGCTGATCCGCTTTGGCGCGGACTTTGCCGATCTGAACGCCGAGCTTTTCTCACAGGAGCGCGAGCAGACGCTCCGCGCCGTCCTGTTCGCCGCAAGGCGGCCAAGACAGCTGTTTATCGGCGGCGTGAAGCAAAAGACGGCTGCGGGGCTCTCTGGGCTTCTGACCACGGTTTTATTCTGTCCCGAGGAGCTTCAGGTGCTAAAGGGCGGCGCGGCGGCGCGGCGCAAGCTGCTGGACACGGCGCTTTGTCAGCTGCGCCCTGCGTATGCGCAGGCGCTGGGTGAGTATCAGAAGCTGCTGGACAGCAAGAGCCGGATTTTGAAGGACTATCATGAGCATCCGTCGCTGCTGGAGCCGCTGCCCGAGTTTAACTATCGCATGGCACAGGTCGGCGCGCTGCTGATTGGCTATCGTGCGCGGTATCTGAAAAAGCTGGATGCGGCTGCCGGCGCATATCACCGAGAATTTTCTGGCGGCGGTGAGACGCTTTGCCTGCGCTATCAGACGGTTTCCACCGTGACAGACCCCTTTGCCGGAACAAAGTCCGTTTTTGAAGAGCTTTTACAGCATCAGGAGCGGCACTACCGCGCCGAGCTGGAAAGCGGCCAGTGTCTGACCGGCCCGCACAAGGACGATTTTGAGGCCACCATCAACGATGCCTCCGTCCGCGCCTACGGCTCACAGGGACAGACGCGTACCGCCTCGATCAGCATCAAGCTGGCCGAGCGCGAGCTGTTCCGGCAGGATACCGGCGAGGAGCCGATTTTGCTGCTGGACGACGTGCTCTCTGAGCTTGACGCGCGGCGACAGGATTTTGTCCTGAACCAGATCAAAACCGGACAGGTGGTCATCACCTGCTGTGAGCTTGAGCGGCTGACCCAGCTTGGAAAAACCATGGTCATCCACGGCGGACAGCTGCTTCGGACGGAGGGTGAGCAGTAATGTATATTCCCATCGGACTGGATTTATCGGTGCGCGCACGCGACGTGGTGGGTGTGTTCGATCTGGACAACACCTCATGGAGCAAGCGTACCCGTGAGTTTTTATCCGCCGCCGAACAGAGCGGCGCGGTGGTCGAGGCCACCGACACGCTGCCAAAATCGTTCGTCCTGACACGCGAGTACGGGATGCAGCGTATTTATCTGACGAAAGCCAACGCCGCTGCGATGCAGCGCCGTATGGCGCGCGGGAAAGACGCCCGCGAATAAAGGAGCATTGAGATGACGGAAGAAATCAGAAACGAACTGGAACAGGAAGTCGTGGAAACGGCATATGACGCCAGTCAGATCCAGGTGCTTGAGGGGCTTGAGGCCGTCAGAAAGCGCCCCGGTATGTATATCGGCTCGACCAGCACGTCGGGTCTGCACCATCTGGTGTATGAGATCGTCGATAACGCGATCGATGAGGCACTGGCGGGCTACTGCAAAAACATCACCGTAAGCATCAATGAGGGCAACACCATCACCGTCACCGACGACGGCCGCGGCATTCCCGTTGACATTCAGGCGCAGACCGGCAAGCCCGCGCTTGAGGTCGTCTATACCGTTCTGCATGCAGGCGGCAAATTCGGCGGCGGCGGCTATAAGGTCTCCGGCGGTCTGCACGGCGTGGGCGCGTCGGTCGTCAACGCACTTTCCGAGTGGCTTGAGGTCGAGGTCAGCAAGGACGGCAAAATCTATCAGATGAAGTTCTCGCGCGGCCAGATCACGCAGGAGATGCGTATTATTGGCACGACCGACGGCCACGGCACGAAGGTCACGTTTAAGCCCGACGGCCAGATGTTTGACACACTGGAATATGACTATGAGACGCTCCACACCAGAATGCGCGAGCAGGCGTTTTTGAACGCCGGTCTGCATATCACCATTGCAGACAAGCGGCCGGAGTCGGCAGAAAAGCCGGAAAAAGAGCGCTATGACTCCATGTGCTATGAGGGCGGCATCCGCGAGTTTGTCGCGTGGTATAACCGCCACAAGACGCCGCTGCACGCGGGCGTAATTTATATGGCCGGACGCAAGGATGACGCCACGGCTGAGATCGCGCTGCAATACAACGATTCCTATGCCGAGACGATCGTCTCGTTTGCAAACGACATTCACACGCCCGAGGGCGGTATGCACGAGGAGGGCTTTAAGCGCGCACTGACCAGCGTTCTCAATGCCTACGGTCTGAAAAAGGGCTATATCAAGCCCGATGACAAGGTCACGGGCGACGACGTGCGTGAGGGTCTGACCGCCATCGTGTCGGTCAAGCTGACCGACGCACAGTTTGAGGGTCAGACCAAGGCCAAGCTTGGCAACGCCTCCATGCGCACGCTGGTAAACTCCGTCGTGACAAGCCAGCTGGCGGAATTCCTTGAGGAAAACCCCGCTGTGGGTAAGCTCATTCTGGAAAAGGCCATGATGGCAAACCGCGCGCGTGAGGCCGCGCGCAAGGCGCGCGAGGCCATCCGCCGCAAGACCGGACTGGAATCCGGCCAGATGCCGGACAAGCTGCGCGACTGCAACGACTCTGACCCCGCGCTGACTGAAATCTACATCGTCGAGGGCGACTCGGCAGGCGGCTCGGCCACACAGGGGCGCGACTCGCGCTTCCAGGCCATTCTTCCCCTCTGGGGCAAGATGCTGAACGTGGAAAAGGCGCGCGCCGATAAGGTCTATGGCAATGATAAGCTCCAGCCCGTCATCACCGCCCTTGGCGCGGGCATTGGCGAGGAATTCAATCTGGAAAAGCTTCGCTATCACAAGGTCATCATCATGGCCGATGCCGACGTGGACGGGTCACACATCCGGACGCTGCTTTTGACGTTTTTCTTCCGCTTTATGCGTCCGCTGATCGAGCAGGGCTATGTCTACTCTGCCGTTCCCCCGCTCTATAAGCTGACGCGCGGCCGGACGGTCAAGGTCGCATTCTCGGATGAACAGCGCGACATGCTTTCAAGCGAGATGCGCGGCGGCAACCCCAATGTCAAGGTCGATATTTCGCGCTTCAAGGGTCTGGGCGAAATGGACCCGCATGAGCTGTGGGAGACGACCATGAATCCCGAAACACGCACGCTGCGCCGCATCACGCTGGAGGATGCCGTGGCCGCCGATCAGATTTTCACCATTCTGATGGGCGAGGCCGTTGAGCCGCGAAAAGAATTTATCGAGGAAAACGCCAAATACGTGGTGAATCTGGATATTTAATCTTGCCGCAAAACGGAGATACCTTTCAACCCCGCTTTCTTTCCTTTGTGGGAAAAGCATCTGCGTACAGTCCTTCGTACGGAAGTCGGAATACCCGACGCACCGGAACAGAGGCACAGTGACCCAGTATTCGACTTTTTGAGGA
>CAZPYW010000090.1:0-6352 GCA_964590095.1 uncultured Oscillospiraceae bacterium
GTATCATCCATTTCCACGACGCAGACTATTTTGCCCAGCATATGCACAACTGCGATCTGGTCAACCTGGAGGACATGCTGCAAAACGGCACGGTCATCTCCGGCACGCTGATCGAAAAGCCGCACAGCTTCTCGACCGCCTGCAACATTGCCACCCAGATCATCGCGCAGATCGCCTCCAACCAGTATGGCGGCCAGTCGATCAGTCTGACGCATCTGGCGCCGTTTGTCGATGTCTCGCGCCAGAAGATTCGCCGCTCGGTGCGCAAAGAGATGGAGGCCTTTGGCGTCCAGCCGTCCGAGGACGTTGTTTCCCGTGTTGTGGAAGAGCGTCTGGTCGAGGAAATCCGCCGCGGCGTACAGACCATTCAGTATCAGGTGGTCACGCTGATGACGACGAATGGACAGGCTCCGTTTATCACCGTGTTCATGTATCTGGGCGAGGCCAGAAATGAGCAGGAAAAGAAAGACCTTGCCATTATTATCGAAGAAACACTGAAGCAGCGCATTGAGGGCGTCAAGAACGAAAAGGGCGTCTGGATTACGCCGGCCTTCCCCAAGCTGATCTACGTGCTGGAGGAGGATAACATCCGCGAGGACACGCCGTTCTGGTATCTGACGAAGCTTGCCGCAAAATGTACGGCCAAGCGCATGGTGCCGGATTATATTTCCGAGAAGAAAATGCGCGAGCTGAAGCTGTCCAAGGGCGAAACAGTCGGCAACGGCGACGTGTATACCTGCATGGGCTGCCGCAGCTTCCTCACGCCCGATCGCTCGGGCAACGGCTGGGGCAACGTGGCAAACGCCGGCAACTATGAGCCGGATAAGCCCAAGTATTACGGCCGGTTCAACCAGGGCGTTGTGACCATCAATCTGGTCGATATTGCGCTTTCCTCGGGCGGCGCGCTGGATAAGTTCTGGAAAATCTTTGATGAGCGGCTTGAGCTGTGCTACCGCGCGCTGATGTGCCGCCACAACCGGCTCAAGGGCACGCTTTCCGATGCTGCGCCCATTCTGTGGCAGTATGGCGCGCTGGCCAGACTGAAAAAGGGCGAGCCGATCGACAAGCTGCTCTACGGCGGCTATTCCACCATCTCGCTGGGCTACGCGGGTCTGTATGAGTGCGTCAAGTATATGACCGGCAAGTCCCATACCGACCCCGCCGCAACGCCGTTTGCGCTGGACGTGATGCAGCATATGAACGACGCGTGCAAGGGCTGGAAGGAGAAGACCGACATCGATTTCTCGCTGTACGGCACACCGCTTGAGTCCACAACGTATAAGTTTGCCAAGTGCCTGCAAAAGCGCTTTGGCGTGATCGAGGGCATCACGGACAAGAATTACATCACCAATTCCTATCATATCCACGTCAGTGAGAACATCAACGCTTTTGACAAGCTGGCCTTTGAGGCGCAGTTCCAGGCGCTTTCGCCCGGCGGCGCGATCAGCTATGTTGAGGTGCCGAACATGCAGCAGAATCTTGACGCGGTGCTTCAGGTCATGCAGTTCATCTACGACCACATCATGTACGCCGAGCTCAACACCAAGTCTGACTATTGCCAGGTCTGCGGCTTTGACGGCGAGATAGAAATCCGCGAGGACGGTGACGGCAAGCTGGTCTGGACATGCCCGCAGTGCGGCAACACCGACCAGTCGAAGATGAACGTTGCCCGCCGTACCTGCGGCTATATCGGGACGCAGTACTGGAACCAGGGACGGACACAGGAAATCCGTGACCGCGTGCTGCATCTGTGATAGAGCTGCGGCCATGCGCCCAGACGCAGTGTTATGCAGCAAATGCTTTCTGATGTGACACAAAACTAAAAAGCAATTGCTTTTGCAGGGAGCGGCGTGCTGATAAATGGCATTCCGCTCCTGCTTTTCTGTGCGGCCTGCGCAAACGCTGTTTTGCAGCAAAAAACGCAAACCGGCCTGCGGTTTGCGTTTGAGCTGTATAGGTATGGTGCGGCTTTAAGACGGCTTTGTCTTTTTCGGCCGGTGGAGAATCTGATGGACAACACCGACCAGACTGATACCGGCGGCCAGGGAAACGACCCATCTGACGGTTTGCAGGCCGTATTCGTGCAGCCCCGCCGTATCGCCCTGTACCAGAGAGAGCATGGTATAGTACAGCGAGCTGCCCGGGACAAGCGGAATGATGGCGGGGATCAGGAACAGCGTGGCCGGTGCGCGCACGCTGCGCGCGGCGATCTCGGCATAGGCAGCTGAAAAAATGCTGACCAGAAGACCGGCATAGAACGCACTTTCCATGCGCGAGCTTAGAAAAAGCGACAGCGCACAGCCCGCCATGCCGCCAAACGACGCCAGAAGCAGATGCCGCAGCGGCAGATGCCACAGAAGGCAGAACGCTGCCGTGCTGAGCAGCGCGAAAATCAGTTGTTTTGCCATCGTTACACCCCAAACAGATAGATTGCGCTGCCAAAGCCCAGCGCAAGCGCGCCCGCCAGCAGAAGCGACTCTGCCAGCCGCAGCAGACCCGAGATCGTATGCCCGATCAGCATGTCCCGCGCGGCGTTGGTCGTGGCGACGCCCGGGATCAGGAGCATGATCACGCCGATCAGAATTTTATCCACCGCGAAAAACGGACAGATACGGCCGCTCAGACACCCGATCGTCCCAACCAGAAGCGCCGTCAGAAACTGAAAAACGGCGGCATTGCGGAAAACGGGAAGTGCGCGCCGCTGTAACAGACAGACCAGCAGTCCAAGTGCGCCCGCGGCCAGTGCATCCCACAGCCCGCCGCCAAAGAAGACGGTGAAGCAGCCCGCACCCATGGCGCTGGCAGCGTACAGAACCGGAACGCGCGTCTGCGCGGCTGCGATCTGCTGTACGCGCGTGTGCAGCTCGTCCAGCGGGAGCGGCTGTGCGCAGCAGGCACGGCTGAGCGCGTTGAGCTGCTCCAGTCTGGTAAAGTCGGTGGAGGGCGTCTGTGAGATACGGCGCGACTGCGTCAGCTCATCGCCGTCCGGAAACTGCATCGTCAGAATGATGTCCGAGGTAATGACGAAAATATCAACGCGTGCCGCGCCATAGGCGCTGCCAAGCCGGATGAGCGTGTCCTCCACGCGGTTGATCTCGGCGCCGCTGATCAAAAGCGTCTGTCCAATATCCAAAAGCTCATGCAGGAGCTTGCTGTGTGCATCCAAAATACCGCCGCCTTTCTGCAAAAGCATCCTTCTGCGTATGAAATTCTAGCAGGTTCTGCACATTTGTCAACTGCAACGCGGAGAGCGCGTGAAAAATTTTTATCTGTCGTGCGTGTACGGCGTACACCTGCGGCGAATCTTCTGTTTTTGTTGGAGGAGGCAAGCTTATGAATTATGCCGCGATCAAGGCCTGGGACATTGCAAACGGCCCGGGCGTGCGCGTCAGCCTGTTTGTTTCGGGCTGCACGCATCACTGCAAAAACTGCTTTAATCAGGAGGCGTGGGATTTTGACTATGGCAAGCCCTTTGATGCGGCGGCGATGGATGAGATCCTCCGGCTGATGCAGCCGGACTATATCCGCGGCATCACGTATCTTGGCGGCGAGCCGTTTGACCCGCGCAATCAGGCGGGGCTTCTGACGCTGACGGAAAAAATCCGTGCAGCGTACCCTGAGAAAAGCATCTGGGCGTTTACCGGCTATGTATACGACCGCAATCTGCCGCGCGTAGAGGGCGTGACGGAGAGACTGCTTGCGTCGCTTGCCGTGCTGGTGGATGGACCGTTTATAGAAGAGAAGAAGAATCTCTCACTGCGCTTCCGCGGCTCTGAGAACCAGCGGCTGATCGACATGCAAAAGACGCTGGCTACGGGCGCGGTGACGCTTTGGGACGAATAAAGGAGAAAAAGCCATGCCGAATATTAAAATTCACTATTTTTCTGATGACCTGCCGCGGCTGCAAAAAACAGAAAAGGGCGACTGGATCGATCTGTACTGCGCCCAGACCATGTACCTGAAGGCGGGGGACTTTGCACTGGTGCCGCTGGGCGTGTCGATGCAGCTGCCCGAGGGGTATGAGGCGCGCACGGCGCCGCGCAGCTCGACCTTTAAGCGCTGGGGCATTTTGCAGGCCAACTCTGTCGGCGTGATCGACAACAGCTACTGCGGCACGAATGACGAATGGAAGCTGCCGGTCTATGCCACGCGCGACACGGTGATCGAAAAGGGTGACCGTATCTGTCAGTTCCGCATTTTTGCGGTGCAGCCGTCGATTACGTTCGAGGAGTGCGAAACGCTTTCCGACGTCGATCGCGGCGGCTTCGGCTCAACGGGAAGAAAATAAACGGCCGGTATATCCGTCTGCTGCATAAGAAAATAGAAGCATCCGCACCGGTTCGGTGCGGATGCTTTGCGTCTGTTTTTCGAGCAAAAACAGACACAAAAAGCGAGCCGAAATCGGCTCGCTTTTGCATCTGCGCGCAGCTGGCTGCGCGGCTTACTTTTTGACAAAGGAAAGACAGTCGGTGCAGGCATCGACGGTAGGGTCACACTCGTGCGTGCCGATGCGAACCTTGTCCAGCGAACAGTAGTTCGCGCTGTCACAGTGGTTGCTGCACGAGGTAACGCTGCATTCAATTGCTCTGTTTGCCTTACAATGCGTATGCTCCATGTTGCATGACCTCCTTTTTGGTTTGCGGACTTAGTTTGCCCGTTTTTTTGCCGCAAATACAGGGAAAATCTGCAAATTCAGGTCGATTCGCCGCCAAGCAGCTCACCGGTGTAGCAGTCAATATGGAACGTCACGATGTCTGCAAATTCACTCTGCTCGTCTTCATATTCCAGTACCCATGCCAGACGGCTGACCTTTGCCGCCTTGAGATCGGCCTGTGCATGCTCCGTGAAGCTCCAGTTTGGCAGGATGCACCCGATGTGCGCATCGACCAGCGTGTAGCCCTCCATCGACATGCCGCTTTGCGTTTTTGCCGCCTGTATGGCCTCGTCCTGCGTCAGCGGAACGTCGTCTGCATCGTGGTCGTCCAGAAGCGGGAAGTCAAACACGTTGCACAGCTCAAGTCTGCCCGTGTAGCGGTTGATGCAGATCCGCACGCATTCATAGGGATTGTAAATGCCATCCGTCACCTGACGGCAGAAGTCATACGACCAGGAAATCTCGTCATATTTGCTGACAGCGGTTACGTAATAGCCCTGCTGCACGGGAAGCAGCTCGTAATAGTGCCGCGCCAGTGCCTCGGCGGCTTCGTCAGACGGATAAAGCGGCGCGTCGGGGAGCGCTTCGTCGGAAAATGCAGACAGAGAAAGCAGCGCGCCGGTATCGGCTGAGAATTTAACCGTTGTCTGGGGTTTGCTGTTTGTAAAAACGACCTCGGCCTCCTCGCGGTCATAGCGCAGATGGGTCTGCCGCACAACATCTGCTGCGGAAGTATCCACATCCTCAAGACCGGCGGTAAGCAGGATTTCCTTTGCCGACGCGATCAGTGCCGCATCGTCCGGCGCGGCAGAAACGGGCTCGTCCGGTGTAGAAGTTGCGTCAGTCTGTGCAGAATCTGCTTCCGCAGACTGCGCGGTATCGGGATAGGCCGTTGTGGTGTGGACATCGTAAATGCCGCCGTTTTCGTTTGGCCGATAGGATTCAGGCTTCGGAAGCGACCATTTTTGCACCATGCGCCCTGCAATCACGCTGGCTGCCGCCAGCAGCGCAAGAATGGCCGCCAGCAGAACGGCACGGCGCAGCACCTTGGCATGTCTGGCGTGCGCGGATGCAGCGGCTGGCGTATTGGCACGTGCGAGAATGGCTGCCAGCATTTTTTCCTCCTGTGCGGCAGTTGGGGCGGCGCGGTCATACGATTGAATGAACTTTTGATTTTTCATCGAACGTCACCTCCCAGAAGTTCGCGCAGCGCCGTGCGGCCACGCCGCAGATCACTGCGCACGCTGGATGCCGGACGGTGCAGCAGACGTGCAAGCTCGGCCGCAGAATAACCCTCATAATAGTGCAGATAGAGCGCCAGACGGTACTGCCGCGGCAGGGTGCGCAGCGCAAGAAGCGTTTCGTCCAGCTCCGGCGGCAAGGCACCGGTCTCGGGCTGCGTATCCAGCGGCACCTCGCGCCGCCGCGCCCGCGCAAGCTCATTTTTGCAGACATTCTGCGCCGTGCGGATCAGCCACGATTTTTCATGTGTTTCGGATGAGAAGACCATACCGCTGCGCAGCAGACGGAAAAAGGTCTCCTGTACGGCGTCCTCGGCATCGGCTGGATTCCTCAGCAGCGTGATGCAGACGTTCCATACGGTTTTGACGTTGCGCCGGTAGATCAGCTCGATACCGGCAGATTCTGTGTTCAAGCCACACGCCTCCCTTCCTATAGAATACCGTTCAGAGATGAAAA
>CAZPYW010000091.1:0-6340 GCA_964590095.1 uncultured Oscillospiraceae bacterium
GCCGCAGATATCGCATTTTGCCATCAGCTGCACCTCCTTGCCGTTGGAAAATCAAGTAACGGACGCCGATAAAGCGCCGACAAATATATTATCAGATTGAACTTGAAAATGCAAGCACTTTTTTCGGAAAAAATCTGAAATTTTCACGCAATATGAAGAATTTGTTTTCCCTGTTGCGAAACGCACCGAAAACGGGTATAATCAAGATACTACACGATGAGGTGATGGCATGGCAAGCAGCTATACGGTTTTGCTCTCCGAACTCGTCTCGGAGTTTCAGCTTGAATTTTTCCACCGCTCTACCGACTTTGACAAGATTCGCGTCACAGTCGGTGACATCAGCCGTCCGGGTCTGCATCTGGCGGGCTTCTTTGACCACTATGAGCCGATGCGCGTATACGTCTGCGGCACGGTCGAGACGGCCTATCTGCAAAAACTCAGCCCGGAAGAGCGCCTCATCATCTTTGACCACTTCCTTTCCTATAAGTGCCCGGCGCTTATTTTCGCGCGGGGCTTTGAGCCGATGCCGGAGTGTCTGGAAATGGCCAAGAAATATGACGTGACCGTGCTTGGCACAAAGGATACCACGTCGTATCTCGTCTCGAGCCTGATTACGTATCTGAAAAGCGCGCTTGCGCCGCGCGTGACACGCCACGGCGTACTCGTCGAGATCTACGGCGAGGGTATCCTCATCAACGGCGACAGCGGAATCGGCAAGAGCGAGACGGCCATCGAGCTGGTCAAGCGCGGCCACCGTCTGATCGCGGACGACGCAGTCGAGATCAAGAAAGTCTCGCCGCACGAGCTGGTCGGCTCTGCACCTCCGGTTCTCAAGCACTACATCGAGCTGCGCGGCATTGGCGTCATCAACGTGGCCAAGCTGTTCGGCATGGGCGCGGTCAAAGAAAGCTCCAACATCGACCTCATCATCAACATGGTTCCCTGGCGCGACGGCGAGGCGTATGACCGCCTTGGCATGGAGACGCAGTACACGGAGATTCTGGATGTCAAAGTCCCGTCCATCACCGTTCCTATCACGCCAGGGCGAAATCTGGCGGTGATCTTTGAAGTCGCTGCGATGAACAACCGCCAAAAGCGTATGGGCTACAACGCGGCCGTGGAGTTTACCGAGCAGATGAGCCAATACTTTACCGCCCGCGACGACGATTGACGGCGGCATTTCGCGCCGGGCATATGCCGCCGGAAAGTCAAACACGGCCTTGCAAGCGGCAAGGCTCTGGGAGTAATTGTTTCATATGGATGAACCACGCTATCACCTCGGCAGCGTCGTACACGCAAAAGGGGAGACGATGGAGGACTTTGACGGCCCTCTGGATGTCATTTTGCTGCTGCTGAGCAAGAACAAGATTGAAATTCAGGATATCCAGATCTCTTTGATCTTAGAGCAGTATCTGGCCTATCTGGACGAAATGAAGCGCATGGATATGGAGATCGCCAGCGAGTTTATCGCCATGGCCTCCTATCTGATGTACATCAAAACGCGGCTTTTGCTCTCGCGCGCCGAACAGGAGCAGGCGCAGAGCGAAATGGAAAAGCTGGTCGAATCGCTGCAAAAGCGGCAGCGGCAGGAAGCATACCAACAGCTGCAAAAAGCTGCGCAGCAGCTTGCCCCACGCAACGAGCTTGGCCTTGGATTATTCACCAAAGGGCCGGAGCCGTACCGCCCCGACCAGACCTATCGCTACCGGCACGAGCCGTCCGACCTGACGGCGGCGCTGGCCGCGATGCAAGAGCGCACCCAGCGGCGCCTGCCGCCGCCGGTGAGCAACTTTGCCGGTATCGTCGGCACAGAGCCGTACCCCGTGACCCAAAAGGCCAAGCAGGTGCTTGCGCGCCTTGTCAGCCACGGCGTACTGCGGTTTTTGTCGCTGTTTCATGGCAGCCGCAGCCGCTCGGAGATCGTCGCGACGTTTCTGGCCGTGCTGGAACTTTGCCGTCTGCGCTCCGTGTCCGTTGACGAAGACGCACAGGGGCAGACCGCTGTGACCTTCCTGCGCCAGCCGGAGCAGGACATACAGCCCGATATCACCTGACAGGAGGCCAAACGTTGGAGCAGAATGATTTACAGCGCGCGTTGATGGCTGTGCTGTTTGCCGCCGGAGAACCGGTCGACGCAAAACGTCTGAGCCAGACGCTCGAACGGGACGAGGCGGACATCCACGACGCGTGCCGCGCGCTCATGGATACACTCAGCTATCACCGCAGCGGCATCCGTCTGGTGCAGCTGGAAAATGCATATCAGCTGTGTTCCTCGCCGGAGATGGCAGACTATGTATCGAAAACACTCGAGACGCGCAAGCCGCCGAAGCTTTCGCCCTCGCAGCTGGAAACGCTGACGGTCGTGGCTTATTATCAGCCCGCGACCAAGGCGCTCATTGAGCAGCTGCGCGGTGTCGACAGCGCCTATTGCGTCAGCGCGCTCGTGACCAAAAAGCTCATCCGCGAGTGCGGACGGCTGAACGTGCCGGGACGGCCGATCGTCTATGAGACAACGCCCGATTTTCTGCGTGTGTTCGGTCTGCGTTCGCTCGACGAACTGCCGCAGATCGACAAGGTCGAGCTGCACGTTGACGCGTCGCAGATCGAACCGCTGGAACAGACCCCCGAGCAGCAGACCTTTGGCCGGCAGGAGCTTGGGCTATGAGCTGGCACTGGTGGATGACGCTGCTGGCCGTGCTTGCCGGACTCGTTCTCATCGGGTGCATCCCGGTGGGCGTGGACGCGCGATACGGCGAAGATGGCGTATTTCTGGCGGCAAAGATCGGCTTTGTGCGCATTCCGCTTTTGCCGCAGCGAAAAAAGCGTAAAAAGCAGCCAAAACCCCGCAAAACGACGCAAAAAACTAAATCGCAGCGCACGGCGCAGCCGCGCGCGCAGCACTCACCGCTGTTATCCGGCGGCCTTTCGGGGATATTGGAGCTGCTGGAGCTGGTCGGGCAGGTGCTGGGCGATCTGCGGCGCAAGCTGCGCGTTGACGAGCTGACGCTGCACGTCTGCGTCCCCGGCGCGGATGACCCGGCCAAGGCTGCCATCGGCTATGGCCGCGCCTGGGCAGCCATCGGCGCACTCACGCCGCCGCTTGAGCGGCTTTGCATCATCAAAAAGCGTGATATTCAGCCCACGCTTGATTATAATACGACGACGCTACAGGTGCAGGCTCACCTGGTGATGAGCATGACCATTGGCCGCGCGCTTGCATTGGCGCTGCGCGCCGGGATCGGTTTTCTGCGGCTGTACGCGGCAAAAAAAGGCGGTGTAAAACATGAACCATCCGTTAACCGAAATGATGAGCAGCACCATGGGTAAGATCCGCGACATGGTCGATGTCAACACGGTCATCGGCGAGCCGATCACCACGCCCGGCGGCGTGACCATCATCCCTGTGACCAAAGTCTCCATCGGCTATGGCAGCGGCGGCAGCGACTTTGCCGCGAAGAACGCAGCGGCCGGTGCCAACCCCTTTGGCGGCGGCGCGGGCGCGGGCATTAAAATTACGCCCGTGGCGTTCCTCGTCATTCGCGGCGAGAACGTGCGGATGCTCCCGGTCGCAGAACCTGCGTCCACATCCGTTGACCGGCTCATCGAGCTGCTGCCCGACCTGCTGGAAAAGGGCGAGGCGTATTTTGCTGAAAAGAAGGCGGCGAAAGAAGCCGAGCGCGCCGCGCAGGAGACTGCTGCGGAATAATTTCCGCGCACCCTGCGCAAACTGCATCCGGGTGATGCAGATGCGAAGATCGCAGCGAAATGTAGTATGGCAAGCGGCGGCGGCTGTATGCGCCGCCGCCGTTTTCCTTGCCGGTGTGCCAAAGAGCCATGCACTCGCGCCGCCGCCGCTTCAGGCGCGCAGTGCGGCGCTGCTTGACGCACAGACCGGCGAGGTCTTATACGAGAAAAACGGCGCGCAGCGCGCGCTCATTGCCAGCACGACCAAGATCATGACCGGGCTTCTGGTCTGTGAGGCCGGGCAACTGGAGCGGCGTGAGCGTATCCCGGCGCTGGCCGTCGGGGTAGAGGGGTCGAGCATGGGGCTGCAAAGCGGCCAGACGCTCTCCAGGCGTGAACTGCTGTACGGGATGTTGCTGCACTCCGGCAACGACGCAGCATTGGCGCTGGCCATCGCCGTGAGCGGCACACAGGCGGCCTTTGTCCGGCAGATGAATCGCCGCGCGCAGGCGCTTGGGCTGCGTGAGACGCACTTTTCCAACCCGCACGGCCTTGACAGCGAAGAAAACTATGCCACTGCGCTCGATCTGGCGCGCCTGACCCGCGCGGCGCTCCAAAACCCGGACTTTTCGGCTATCGTGGCTACAAAACGCATCTGCTGCGCGGGCAGGACGCTGGTCAATCACAATAAGCTGCTGTGGCGCTATGACGGCTGCATCGGCGTGAAGACCGGCTACACGCGCCATGCCGGGCGCATTCTTGTCAGTGCCGCGCAGCGCGGTGGCCGGACGCTTATTGCCGTGACCATCGCCGATCCGGACGATTGGAACGACCACATCGCGCTTTTGGACTATGGCTTTGCCACGCTGGCGAACCACACACCGGTCTATCCGCAGAACAGGAGACTTGCATGGAAGAACGACTGCAAAAAATTCTCGCCCGCTGTGCGGGCGTCTCCCGCCGCAAGGCAGAAGAACTCATTGCCGCCGGACGGGTGCGCGTCAACGGCAACACGGCAAAGCTCGGTGAGCAGGCCGACGCGGAAGAAGACATGCTGGAGCTGGACGGTGTGCGCGTCAAGACGCGGCACGAGCCGGAAAAATGCTATTATCTGCTCAATAAGCCGCGCGGCTTTGTGACCACGCTGCACGACGAACAAGGCAGACGTTCCGTTGCGGAGCTTCTGCAAGCACTCCCGGAGCGGGTCTATCCCGTGGGGCGGCTGGATCGCAACTCCGAGGGACTGCTGCTGCTGACCAACGACGGCGCGCTTGCCAACGCGCTCATGCACCCCAGAGCGGGCATTGAAAAGGTCTACCTCGTCTGGGTCAGCGGCTACATAGCCGGGTGTGAACGTTCGCTGCGCGAGCCGATCGAGATCGATGGCCGCCCAACGCAGCCGGCGCAGGTGGAGCTGTTGCACACCGAGCAGCAGACCGCGCTGCTGCGCTTTACCATCTACGAAGGGCGCAACCGCCAGCTGCGCCGCCTGTGTGAACGCGCCGGGCTGCGCGTGACGCGCCTGCGTCGTGTGCAGGAAGGGCCGCTTCACCTGGGCGAGCTGAAACCCGGCGCATATCGCGCGCTGACAGAGGAAGAATTGGCAGCGCTCTGGGAAGAAATCCAAAACTAAAGCTTGACAAATGCGGCAGTTTTGTGTATGATATGAAAGCTGTCCGGGTGTGACACGGCCAGCCGATATCATGGAGTGGTATCGAAGCGGTCATAACGAGCACGACTGGAAATCGTGTGACGGTCAAAAGCCGTCCGAGGGTTCGAATCCCTCCCACTCCGCCAAAAGCAGCTCTTGTCCGTCGGACAGGGGCTGCTTTCTTTTGCAGTGCTGTACCCCGTGCGCTGCATTTCTCGAAAAATCAAAAGAAATGAAAAGAAAGCACTTGACAATCCGGGTCGCACGTGGTAATATATCTGAGCAGTCGAAAGACGGCAAATGCGCGAGTGGTGGAATTGGCAGACTCGCTAGATTCAGGTTCTAGTGTCCACTCCGGACGTGCGGGTTCAAGTCCCGCCTCGCGCACCAAGACCAAAACCCTTGAAAACACTACGTTTTCAAGGGTTTTCTTATGTCCAAAAGAGCTTGTTTTCCCCTATGTTTTCCCCTTACAGAATTTTATGCCCGCTTTGCAGTTTGAATGCCCAAAATGAAATTGTCTATTCGCTGCGCGCTTTCGCGCCGCATTTGTTCTGTCACATGTGCGTAAGTATCCAGTGTAAAGGCCGCGGTATGATGTCCCAGATTTTCCTGCACGGTTTTGATATCATCGCCGGAGCGAAGCGCGGCAACTGCGTAGCTATGCCGGAGATCGTGGAAACGGGCGTCAGGAACTCCGGCAGCAGCAGCCAGCTTTTTGAAGTGCAGATAGACCGTTTGCGCACACAGATTCTTACCAAGCGGATTTGTAAAAACCAGATTGAGCGGGTTACTCCATGCAGCTCCCGCCAGTAAGCGCTGCTCTGCCTGTGTCTTCCGTTGCTCAAGCAGCAGCTTCATGACGAAGTTTGCCGGAGCGATAACGCGAGATTTTCCGCTTTTCGTACTGGAAAGAACGTATTCGCCGCCTGAGCTGCGCACCTTTTGAAGTTGCTGTTTTATGGTAATTGTTCCTGCTTTGAAGTCGATGCAGTCCCATGTCAG
>CAZPYW010000092.1:0-6255 GCA_964590095.1 uncultured Oscillospiraceae bacterium
ATTGCGCCGCCGCCATCTGAGTGTGCGGCAAAAAGAAACGGAAAAAGGACGTACCGGCCGGTACGTCCTTTTTTGTTATGCAGCTTTCTGCATCTTACAGCTTATCCAGAAGGTTGGCCTTTTTCAGCGCCGGATAGATCGCGGTATACAGGATACCGGCGGCGATCATGCCAAAGACGGCGTTGATCAGCGAGGCGGGGAGCTTGCCGAGCATGGTGACCCAGACTGCATCCAGCGGGTAGCCGTAGACAAAGCGCTGGAACACGTAGGTTTTGAGCATGTACAGCACAACATAGCTCAGTGCGCCGACGACCGAGCCGATGACCATGCGCAGATGCGAGCCTTTTTTCGGCGTCTGCGCGATTTTTGCGCAGAGGAAAGCCATCAGGAATTTGGATGCAAAGGTGATGAGCGTATTGACGATATCATACCCGCCGAATGCCGCGTCATAGATGGCAGAGCCAAGTCCGGCCGCAAGGCCGCCGCTGACCGGCCCGAAGAGCAGACCCGAGAGCAGACACATGGCGTTTGCAAAATGCACCTTTGAGCCCAGAAACGGGAAACGGAAAAAGGTGACCACGCAGACGACGGCTGCCATGACGGCGATAAAGCAGATTTTATAGATGGAAAAGTGTTTTTGCTCCTGCATGACTTGACTCCTTGCTTTCTGTGTTGGTTTCTGCTAGTATGATAGCATGTTCTGGCATTTTAGAAATTGCCAAAATTATTTTATTTGACAGGGTCAGATGGATATGATACGAACCTACACGCTTTCGCGGACGGAGAGCCGTCCGCTGTATGAGCAGCTTTACGAGGCCATTCGGCAGGATATCCTGGCCGGTACGCTGCGCGGCGGTGAGCGCCTGCCGTCAAAGCTTGCGCTTGCAGAGCATCTCAGCATCAGCAAGATCACCGTGGAAACGGCGTATGCCCAGCTGATGGCCGAGGGGTATATCTCCTCGCGCCAGCGCGCGGGCTATTTTGTCGAGCAGCTCTCCGCGCTGGACACGTCCGTCGGGATACCGGCGCAAGGTGCGCCGCCCGAGACGGCGGCGCAGGAGGCAGATGCGCCGCAGGCAGACTCCGCAGCGGCGGGGCTGTTTCCATTTTCCGTGTGGGCGCGGCTGATGCGCGGTGTGCTGCTGGATCAGTCACAGGCGCTCCTGCGTCCCGCGCCCAACATGGGACTGATGGCGCTGCGGCGCGCAATTGCGGATGATCTGTACAGCCGGCGCGGACTGCACGCGCTGCCGGAGCAGATCGTGATCGGCGCGGGTGCGGAGTATTTTTATGATATGCTCATTCAGTTTCTGGGGCGTGAACGGCGCTATGCGCTGGAAAACCCGGGTCACCGCAAGCTGGCGCAGGTCTGTGCCAACTGCGGCGCACAGATCTGTCCCATTGCGATGGATGCAGACGGCGTTTTGCCGGAGGCGCTGGAGGGCTCGGGCGCGGATGTGCTGCACATCTCGCCCTCGCATCACTATCCGACCGGCGCGGTCATGCCCATTGCGCGCAGACAGGCGCTGGTACACTGGCTGGCGGCCTCACCGGAGCGGTATCTGATCGAGGACGACTATGACTCGGAATTTCGCTTTTCCGGTCTGCCGATCCCCAGTATGCAGAGCATGGATCTCACCGGACGCGTGATCTATCTGAACACCTTTTCCAAAACGCTGACGCCCGCACTGCGTATCAGCTATATGATCCTGCCGGTGCAGCTTTTGCCGCGCTGGCAGCAGACGATGGGCTTTTACACCTGCGCGGTGCCAAGCTTTGAGCAGATGACGCTGACGCGCTTTCTGGCCGAGGGCTATTTTGAAAAGCACCTGAACCGGACAAGAAAATACTACCGCGATGTGCGCGCGCGGCTGCTGCGTGTGCTGGGGGATGCGCCGTGCGCGGGACGGCTCCGCGTCTGTGACGCGGGCGCGGGACTGCACATGCTGCTGGAGGTCAAAACGGAGCTGACGCAGCCGCAGCTGCGCGCGAAGATGGAGCAGGCGGGCGTTCATGCGCCGTTTCTTTCGGAATTCTATATTGGCGCGCCCGCGCCGGAAAGCGGGAGGCGCATGGTGCTGAACTATGCGGACTGCGCGCCCGAGGCGCTGGAGCAGGCGCTGCGCCGGCTGGCAGAGCGTCTTTCCTGACGGAGGGCGGCTGCGCAGATATGGCCGTTTTACGGCGCAGGTCTGCCGGTACGCCGCGCCGCAGCGGCGCGCTATTGGCGGGTAAAAAATAATTGGCGGAAAACGAAAAAACCCCTTGCAAAAATCAGAAAAGCGGCTATGATGGTATGGTTATTTTGCAGCCGGAGCGGCTGCCGTTCAGGAGGGACATTATGAAAGCAAGGCCTGCCGCCACGCTGACCGAGGGCTCGGTATTCGGCGGTATGATGCGCTTTTTCCTGCCGATCATGCTGGGGACGCTGCTGCAGCAGCTGTATTCCACGGTGGATGCGGTGGTTTTGGGGCAATTTGTCGGTAAAAACGCGCTGGCCGCCGTGGGCGGCTCGGACATGACGATTATCAATCTGATCGTCGGCTTTTTCGTTGGACTCTCGTCCGGCGCGTCGGTCGTCATCTCGCAGCACTACGGCGCGCGTGAGGATGAACGCGTCAGCAGCGCCGTACACACGGCCATTGTGCTGGCGATCTGGATCGGCGCCGTCATGACGCTGGTCGGTATTTTTCTGGCACCGGCGCTTCTGGGCGCGCTGGATACGCCGGAGGAGATCATGGACTATTCCATTGACTATCTGCAATGGTATTTTGCGGGTATGGTGCCGTCGATGATCTATAATATGGGCAGCAGCATCCTGCGCGCCATGGGCGACTCCAGACGGCCGCTGTATTTTCTGGTTGCATGTACCGTTATCAACACGATCCTCGACCTGTTTTTTGTTGCGGTTTTGCGGTTGGAGGTTGCCGGTGCGGCCATCGCCACCAGCGTTTCACAGCTGATCTGCGCGGGACTGGTGCTATTTACGCTTTCGCGTCTGCCAAACAGCGGGCGGCTGTATCTGAACCGGCTGCGCGCCGATCGCACGCTTTTGCTGCGGATGCTGGCCATGGGGCTTCCGGCCGGTATCCAGAGCACGCTTTACAGCGTGACCAATCTCTTTGTCCAGCGCGCGACCAATCTGCTGGGTACGGACACGGTGGCCGCATGGTCTGCATTCTGGAAGCTGGACGGCATTTTCTGGCCGGTCTCCAGCTCCATCGGTATCGCAGTCATGACCTTTGCCGGGCAGAACTATGGCGCGCGGCGCATGGATCGGATCTACCGCTGTATCCATACCGGTCTTGCGATGCACGCGGCGTTCTCTGTGGTGTTTTCACTGGCGCTGTACGTTACGCGCGGGTTGACGGTTCGGCTGTTTTGCAGCGATCCGGCTGTGGTGGAGCAGGGACAGCAGATCGTTGCCATGATCGCCTTTGCCTATCCCACGTTTTTCTGTACCGAGGTCTTTTCCTCTGCGATGCGCGGCGTGGGCAATGCCGTCAAGCCGACGGTTATCACGCTGTTCGGCGTGTGCGTGCTGCGGATGATTTTGCTGTTTACGGTGACGTTCCCGCATCTGTGCAACGAAACCATTGCCATCTGCTATCCCATCACCTGGGCGGCGTCCTCGATTTTGTTCCTGCTGTATTATAAGCTGGGAAAATGGATGCCAAATCAGGCGGTGCAAAGCCAGCCCGAAACGCGATAATACGCGTGATCGTCCTTTCAGCCGCGCTGGAAGGACGATTTTTAACGGCATTTTAACATGTTTCGACATGGATTTCGTGATATTGTATAGTGGGTGAGAATAGTGAAAAAGAAAACCAGGGCAGGGGTGCCAAAATCGAACAGAGACTGGCTGCATGAGCATTTCCCGTTTTGCGTGCGCGACCTCGGCGTGTTTATTTCCATTTTTTCTGCTGCGCTGGCGCTTTGCTTTCTGCTGCGGCTGATCGACAAGAGCGACGTGTATGTGGCGCTGATCTTTGAGCTGGCGGTCGTGATGGTCTCGCGCTTTACCGATGGCTATCTGTTCGGCCTTTTGTCGGCGGTCATCGGCGTGATCGGAATCAACTATATTTTTACCTATCCCTACTATGCGTTCAATTTTACCATTTCCGGCTATCCGCTGACGTTTCTGGTGATGCTGGCGGTGTCGATCATGGTCAGCACCATGACAACACAGATCAAGCGCCAGGAAAAGCTGCGCGCTGAGGTGGAGACGGAAAAAATGCGCGCAAATCTGCTGCGCGCGGTCTCCCATGACATCCGCACGCCGCTGACCTCCATCGTGGGGAGCATTGACACCATCCTGGCCAGCGGCGATGAGCTTGCGCCCGAGACTGCGCGGACGCTGCTGCAAAACGTGCGGGAGGAGAGCCACTGGCTGATCGGTGTGGTGGAAAACCTGTTGTCGGTCACGCGCGTATCCGGCGGCGCGTCCATCAGTAAGGAGCTTGAGGCAGGGGAAGAGGTACTCAGCTCTGCCGCGCTGAAGCTCAGCCGCCGCTATCCGGACACGCAGATCTCAGTGCGCGCGCCGGAAGAGCTGCTGCTGATTCCGATGGACGCCATTTTGATCGAGCAGGTGCTGATCAATCTGATGGAAAACGCCATTCAGCACGGCGGAACGACGACACGGGTCGAGCTGCATCTGCGCCACGAGGGCGCACGCGCCGTCTTTGAGGTGGCCGACAACGGCCGCGGTATTTCGCGCGAGGCGATGGCGCATCTGTTCCAGGGCTACTGGACACATGCGGAAAGCGACAATTCGGATGCAAAGCGCAATATGGGCATCGGCCTTTCTGTTTGTTTGTCCATCGTTCAGGCACACGGCGGGACGATGGAGGCGGAAAACCGCCCGCTTGGCGGCGCGATTTTCCGATTTGAGCTGCCGTTGGAGGAGAAGAAAGATGACGATTAAAGACAAAATCCTGCTGATCGAGGATGAGCAGAATATCAGCAATTTTATCAGCGCGATCCTGAGCGCAAACGGCTATGACGTGCTGGTTGCGCGCACAGGCATGATGGCAGATTCCATGATCTCGTCGCACTGCCCCGATATCATCATTCTGGATCTGGGTCTGCCGGATATGGACGGGATGACGATTCTGAAAAAGGTGCGCGCGTGGTCCAAGGTGCCCATCGTTGTGGTCTCTGCCCGCAGCCATGAGAAGGACAAGGTCGAGGCGCTGGACGCCGGTGCAGACGACTATCTGACCAAGCCCTTTGGAACGGAAGAACTTCTGGCGCGCATCCGCGCGGCTGTCCGGCATACGCGCACGCCGGTTGGCAGCGAGTCGGTTGCCAACACGGGTATTTTTAAGACGGGCGATCTGATGATCGACTATGCCAAGCACCGCGTTTATATCGGCGGCCAGGACGCAATGCTGACGCAGAATGAGTATAAGCTGGTGTCGCTGCTTGGCCTGCATGCGGGCAAGGTGCTGACGTATGACTATCTCATCCGTGAGCTTTGGGGGCCGAGCGCCAAGTCTGACAACCAGATTCTGCGCGTCAACATGGCAAACATCCGCCGCAAGATCGAAAAAAATCCCGCGCAGCCGGTCTATATCTTCACCGAGGTCGGCGTGGGCTATCGCATGGCCGAGGGAGAATAAAAAATACCCGCCGCAATGACGGGCGGCCATAAAAGAGTATCAGTCCCGACAGCCATGTCTGTCGGGATTTTCTTGCGTATATTGAAGCCGGATGATACAATGAAGTAGATCAATAAGCTGGAATTTGGCAAAGAGGTGATATACGATGGAACGAGCTGTGAGAAATGCGGCGAAGGCATTGATCATAAAAGATGATAAAATGCTGGCAATCAAAATAAGCGACGGAAAAGACGAATGGTATATTATGCCTGGTGGGGGGCGAGCTGCTGAGGAGCTTCTACCTGAAGCGGTTTGCAGAGAAGTGGCAGAAGAAACAGGATTACAGGTAGAGGTAAAAGACCTGGTGTTTGTTATAGAAGGGCTGCATGGAGAAAAGTTTCATCGAGTTGACCTTGTATTTTTGTGCGAATATAAAGAAACCATCGAAAATGCAATCCTACAAGGGGATACAAATCAAGCTGGATATGATTGGCTGGACATCAAAACACTAAATACAGCACCGTTATATCCCTCTAAACTGCGCAGACAGATTATGAACCTGCACGAAGGGAAAGCGTATCGCGTTTACTTAGGCAATGAAGAAATAGGAGACCCTGAGATAACTGAATAAATTGGAATTTGATGAACAGCA
>CAZPYW010000093.1:0-4546 GCA_964590095.1 uncultured Oscillospiraceae bacterium
AGACGGTCAGGGTCGTTCTTCTTGTTCTTCATGGTGTTGTAGTTTCTCTGCTTGCATTCGCTGCATCTGAGTGTGATTTTCACGCGCATTGATCGGCACCTCCTTAAATAATTGCCTCCCTGTATCACTGCGGTCTATGATAATTTTAGAGGGCACCGAAACTACATGGTGCCGTCCGCAGCTGAAAAAGGGCATAGAACACCCTAATTCGCAGGTGAAGCCATTCTACCACAATCAAAGCGGCAGGTCAACAAAAATTTTTACTTTTTTCACACTTTTTTGAAGCTTTCTTGCCAATCCGTCGCGGAAATGCTATACTGTTTCCGAGAAAACGCCGTTTCGTGCGCCAAAGCGCGGCGCGCAAACGGGAAAGTGGAGAAAAACAGATGAAAATCATGGCAATTGACTACGGCGACGCACGTACAGGCATCGCCATTTCCGATGCGCTGGGGATGCTGACCGGCACAACCACCGTCATTCACAGCCGCAGACCCGAGGTCACGGCGCAGGAGATCGCGCGCCTTGCGCGCGAGCACGGCGTTGGGCGGCTGGTGATGGGCTTTCCGCGCAATATGGACGGAACCGAGGGACCGCGCGCGGCACTCTACCGCGACTTTGCCGCGCAGCTGACGGCAGTGTGCGGGATGGAGCCGGTTTTGTGGGATGAGCGCCGGACAACGATCGAGGCGCACCAGATTCTGACCGCGGGCAACTACCACGGAAAAAAGCGCAAAAATACAGTCGACGCCGTGGCGGCGTCGCTGATTCTCGAGGGGTATCTAAGCTATCTTTCCATGCACAAAGACAAGGAGTAAACGATGTTTCAGGGCTTCAGTGAAAAAACGCCGGATTTTTTCTGGCAGCTGCGATTTAATAATGAGCGCGCCTGGTTTCAGGCGCACCGGACGGAATTTGACACGGATGTACAGCAGCCGCTGCGCGCGCTTTCCGATGAGCTGTTTGACTTTTTTCAGGAGAACTGGCCGGCACTGCATATGAACGTCCATGCCTCGCGCATCTACCGCGACGCGCGGCGGCTGTTTGGCCGCGGGCCGTTCAAGGATCACCTGTGGATATCGTTTCAGGAGGGGGAGCAGTGGAACAACGTGCCGTGCTTCTATTTTGAGGTCGGCGCTGAGACGTGGGGCTATGGCATGGGCTGCTGGACAGGCGAGGCGGGGCTTGGCCGGCGCTTTCGCCGTGCGGTCGACCGCGACCCCAGGGCGCTGGAACGGCTGCTGCGCGCACTGGAGGCGCATCCCGAGCTTCGCATTGTGGGTGAGCGCTACGCCAAAAGCAGGGGACACGCCGGAGAGGCGATCGAGGCGTGGTACAATATGAAAAACTGGAGCATCTGCTGCGACATGCCCTATGATACATGTGCGTACACGCACGATTTGGCAGATGCGGTCAAGGCGGGCTTCCGGTTTTTGATGCCGTACTATCAATATTTGATGAAGTACTACCTCTCGGCAGAGTGATTGTCAAAATGCACAAAAAACAGAAAAACTTTTTGTGCGATTCATACAGTCTGGTTCTTGCATCCGTCGCGCAAAACGGCTAAAATGGCGGTGTACAGAAGATAAAAAAACAAAATTGCATGGGAGGCAATCATTATGAAAATTAAGAACATCAAGGAAGTTGAAGCGTTCCGTCAGGTCGTGCGTGAGTGCACCGGCGACGTTTATCTCAAGTCGCTTGACGGCGATGTGTTCAATCTGAAAAGCGCGCTGAGCGAGTACATCGCACTTGGACGCCTGCTGGGCGAGGCCGGTGATTCGCTTGAGCTGTTCGCTACCAACCGCGAGGACGAGGCGAAGCTGATCCAGTTCATGAATCAGCTGTTCAGCGCGAACGAAGCGGAAGCACAGTAAGATTGTCCACAGTCTGATATCGGCCCCCTTTTTTCGAGCCTGCCTGTTGGCTGCTTTCAACGGAAGGTGCGCGGCGCTGCCATGCAGCGTGTCTGCGTCCTTGCGGTCAGAGCGCCGACCGGCGGCTCGTTTTTCATGTTTGCCCGTGCTGCGGCTTATTGCCGCGTCCCTTGAAAAAAATCTCGGACAGACCGACCAGAATAAGAAAGCCGCCGAACAGCCGCCGGAGCAGCGTCGTGTCAAGGCCGGCGGCAAGCCACGCGGCCGGCGCGGCGGTCAACGCGCCCGCAATGGCGGCGGGGAGGACGGCGCGCCACGCGATCACGCGGTTTTTGGCGTGAAGAATCAGCGCTGCGGCGGCTGTCGGCAGAAAATAGAGCAGATTGATGCTCTGTGCCGCCGTCTGCTCCATGGATAAAACGGCGCTCATCCATACCATCAAAAGGCTTCCGCCGCCGATGCCCCAGCCCGAAAGCACGCCGCATACAGCGCCTGCGGCGACGGCGAGAACAGGGCTCAGCATAGAATCAGGCGAATGCCGCCAAAAATAATCAGCGCGCCCAGCGCCAGATGCAGGATACGCGCCGGAATGTGCCGGAATGTCAGACCGGCCACGACGCCGCCAACCGCGCCGCCGATCAGATAGGGCAGCGCGCCGCCTGCTTCCAGCGTTCCGCGCAGCGCGTAGACGGCAATCGAAACCAGACACAGCGGCAGAATGATGCAGACGGCCGAGGAAAACGCCTGTTTATCCTCCAGTCTGCCCAGATGCACCAGAAGCGGCACCAGCACCATCCCGCCGCCCGCGCCGAAAAAGCCGTTGACCGCGCCGGCCGCCGCGCCGCAAAGCGCAAAGCGCAGCGCGGCGCTGTTTTTTGCAATAGGATCGCTATGCTCCATAAAAATCAAACCTCCGCTGCTTATTCTTGGCAGCGGAGGCTTTTGTTATACGTTGCGGTACGGGCTTCAGCGTGCGTCTTCGCCCAGCAGCTGACGCAGGATATAGCCCGCGATCAGCAGTCCGGCGCACGACGGCGTCCAGGAGACGGAGCCGGGGACACTTCTGCGGCCGTCCTGCGGCGTCTCAAGCGGCAGCGGCCTGCGCGGCAGCTCGGTGCTGGAAAGGACGGTGTGGTGCGTAATTCCGCGCGCGCGCAGCTCGCGCCGCATGACGCGTGCCAGCGGGCAGCCGGAGGTTTTGGAAATGTCGGTGATGACGAATTTTGACGGGTCAAGCCGGTTGCCCGTCCCCATCGAGCTGATGACGGGGACGCCCAGCCCGCGCGCCGTGACGATCAGACTGAGCTTGCTGGACACCGAGTCGATGGCGTCGGCGATGTAGTCAAGCGGCTCATCAAAGAAGACGGCCTTGTGCTCTTCGTCATAAAATTCGCGGATGGTGCGCACGCGGCAGTCCGGATTGATGTCGTGGATACGCGCGGCCATGACATCGGTTTTATACTGTCCGACGGTCGAGCGCAGCGCAATGAGCTGGCGGTTGAGATTGCTCAGAGAGACCGTGTCGTGATCGACCAGCGTCAGCGCGCCCACACCGGCGCGCGCCAGCGCCTCGGCAGTGAAGCTTCCCACGCCGCCGATGCCGAATACGGCAACATGTGCGTTTTGCAGCCGCGCCAGACCGTCTTCTCCAATCAGCATGATCTCGCGGCAGAATTGTTCGTTCATGATGTCCCCTCCCGGGATGAAAATGTCAGATCGCTGCGGCACGGCGGGCGCCTACAGCCCGTCTATGATACAGCGGAATGTCCAAATGTCCGTGTCGCGCATGACGGCATAGCGCGCCACGCGCAGCGGGTCAGCGTCGGTGGTATAGCACCAGACCTCCATCGTTGTGCCGTAGGTGTAATACCGCGCGGCGACTTCAAGCGCCAGCTGGCTGTAGCGTCCCTCGGGATAGCAGACGACGGTCGGGACTTTTCCGGTCATGCGCGCGATGGCAAGCTGTGACTGCGCAAGCTGATAGGTCAGCTCCTCCGCATTCATGGTGTCAAGCAGCCCGTGGGTCATGGTGTGGCTCTGGATGGAAACCAGACCGGAGTCAGACAGCGCCTTTGCCTGTTCGGCGGTCATCTTGTGCGCGATACCCATGTGATCGGCAATGACAAAAATCGTTGCCTTGACGTTGTATTTTTTCAGAAGCGGAAACAGCTCGGTATAGTTGTCCGCATAGCCGTCATCAAAGGTCAAAATGACCGGCTTTTCATACTGGTCAGCATGCGGCAGGTCTTCAAACCAGATGGGTGTGCAGCCCTCGTCCACCAGCAGCTGAAGCTGCGTTTCCAGATCGGCGGGCGAAACGAACAGCCCCTCATAGCCCCAGCAGTCATCGCTGACGGCGTGGTACATCAGAACCGGTACGCGGCAGCCCTCGGGCAGCGTGGGATAACGCGGCGCGCTGCTGCAATACAGGTGGTTTTCTTCCTCATCGGTGTATGCCCAGCCGCCTGTCCAATTGAGCGCCGTTTCCAGCGGAACGAACCAGCGTTCGCCGTCATAAACAGCGTCGCTGCGCATGGTAAACCGCTGCGTCCCGCCGTCTGTCGTAACCGTGCAGGAGGGGGTGGAGGGCGGCGTACCGATTTTTTCGCGCACCTGCGCGCCGGCTGCAGCGGCGTAGCCCTCCAGCGCGAGATACAGCGCACCGTCCTGTG
>CAZPYW010000093.1:4646-6167 GCA_964590095.1 uncultured Oscillospiraceae bacterium
AAATTGCCGCAAGCGCAAGAACAGGGAGCAGAGACGTTTTCATGCTTCGTTCCTCGTTTTGTTTTGGAATGTGCTGCTGATGGAGGCATGGAAAAAGCGCCGCAATGCGTGACACATTTTGGCGCTTTTTCATACTGAGCGGGTCAGAAGGTGGCGACCTCCTGTGCGGCAGGCTCGGCGGGCGAGACCGATTTTGCCGTCAGGATGGGGCCGACGCCGCGATAGAGGCTGTGGTATTTTGCCTCAACCGTGGCCGTCACGGTGACCCAGCTGCGCGCCTTGAGTGCGGCGCTCTGTGGATATTTGCAGGGAATGCCCATAAACGTGATGTCTGCCTCACAGCAGGTCATGACAAAGCGCCCGGGGGCGAACATGCCGTCCTTCTCCTTGCGCAGACGGGCGACCTGTGCCTTAAAGCAGACGGTCTTGCCGTGGTACTTCTTCGGCTCCTCGGTGATGTCGCGGTAGAACAGCGCATAATCCTCGTCCGCAATCGTGACAACGGGCGCATTCAGGTCAAAGGGCAGCGGATCGACGATCTCGTCATACTGTGTCGAGCCGTCGGCAAAGTCATAGATGATATCAATGCGGCGGTTGACGGCGCGCGCCAGCTTGTGATAGGGCATGATGTCCGCACCAACCGGCATCCGATTGAAAACGACCATCTCTGCACCGGCCAGCTTGTCCACAACAAGCGAGCGCATGTTGGCGTTATAGCTCATAAACGTGGTGGCGTCGGCAAACATGACCTCCTGCGCGATCTTCCAGCTGTCGGGCGTTTTGGTGTAGAAATCCGCGGCCATGTGCATACCGTTCAGCTCAACCACCACGCGCTCGGCGCGGTGCTTCGCGCGCAGCGCGTCCAGCGTATCGGGGCTGAGATCGTCATAGTCAAGCGTTTCGATAAAAACGTCCTTGCAGGGGTAGGTCGAGAGGTCGTATTCCTCCTCGCCCTCCTCCAGCACCAGCAGCAGCGTCCGCTCACCGGAATTAAAGCGCGTGTCTTCCAGCGTCTGCTGGATAAATTTTGTCTTGCCGGATTCCAGAAAGCCGGTAAAGACGTACATCGGAATGTCCATGGACTTCCTCCCTTTACTCAGCCGCGCCGAACAGCGCCGCGATGGCCGGTTCATCCAGCTTCGAGCCGATCACGCAGATGCGGCCGGTGACCATGGCGCCGCCGTCACGCAGCTCGGCCTCGCCCGGAACATAGTCAAAGTGGATCCAGCGCTCGCCGTCGGCATTGGCAACATAGCCCTTGGCACGCAGAACAAAGCCATACGATTCTTTGCCCAGCTCCTGCAGGGCGTTGGTGATCTCCTCGCGGGTAAACTTGCGGTGCGTCTCCATGCCCCAGCTGGTGAAAACCTCGTCGGCGTGGTGGTGACCCTCGTGGTCGTGGTGGTGTCCGCAGCCGCAGTGCTCGTCGTGATGATGCTCGTGCTCATGCTCATGATGGTGGCAGCAGTCGCAGTCGTCGTCATCCTCGTGATGGTGGTGCTCCTCGTGATGATGGCAGCA
>CAZPYW010000094.1:0-6111 GCA_964590095.1 uncultured Oscillospiraceae bacterium
GCGCAAGGCGCAACAAAATGCGGCGCTTGTTTACAAAAAGCGCTGTATGTGTTAAAATATCCGCAAGTATGTTCACTCTATTGATAAGGAGAGAAGCCTGTGAAACGCGCGTTCCTGCGGCGCTCGCCGCAGTATCAAAAACAGCTTTATCTGAGCATGGCGGCGCTGGCGCTGAGTATGGCGCTGCTGGCAGTGCTCAACAGCAAGATCACGCTCTATTCAGACGACTACTGGTACGGGACATTTTTTCAAAACGGCTTTGTCGGCTTCCTGCGTGAGATGTACCAGCACTATATGCAGACCAACGGCCGGCTGTATGTACACCTGATTATCCCCACGGTGCTGCTGTTTGACACAAAGCTGTTTCTCTTCCTCAGTCCCATTCTGCTTGCGGCGCTGTACGCGCTGGGCGCGAAGGCGCTGATGCCTGAGCGGCCGCTTCCAAACGTCCTGCTGTTTTCTGCAATGGGCATTTTGTGTACGCTGGCGTGCGATGTGCAGTATCTGCGGATGACGCTGCTTTGGATTTCGGCGTATTTTAACTATATCTTCCCCGTGTGCATGACGTTTGCCGCCGCGCTGCTACAGCGCCGCCGCTATGCGGGCGTTCAGGGAAAGGCAGAGCATGTGCTCGGCCTGTTTCTTGCCATTCTGGCCGGCGCGGGCACCGAGCAGTGCGGCATTGTGTCGCTGGTTGTCATCTGGGGCTATGCCATCCTCAGCCGGATCTGGGGCGGTGTTGACCGCAGACGCTGCTGGGACTATCCGATTTTTGTCCTGCTTGGCTTTTTGACCATTCTGTGCGCCCCGGGCTCGTGGGCGCGCGTGGATCGCGGCGTGGAGGGCGGTATTCTCAGCTGTCTGATTCCCAGTGTTTTCATTCGCCGCTTCTATGACGCCATGATCTACGTGGTAAAATATCCGTCCGGCGTGATTTTGCTGGTGCTGACCGATGTGACGGCGGCGCTGCTGGCGCTGCGCGATGCGCGGCTCAGCCGCGGGCTGCTTGTGGGCTTTCCCTTTGCGGCGCTTCAGCTGCTGTTTTACGTGCTCGGCTGGAGCTGGGCGGCGTGCGTGCTCTATGCCGTCAGCCTGCTGACGCTGAGTGTGCTGCTTCTGCTGCGGCGGGAATACTGGATGAGCGGCGTGGTGCTGCTTGGCTCGCTGGCCTCCAATATGATGCTCATCATCACCACGCTGAACACTGAGCGCACGGCCATGATCGGCATGGTCACGCTGATCGTTGTGATGCTGGAGCTGCTTTGGCGGCTTTTGAGCCGGTGCGCGTCGCCGCGGACGGCGGGACTGACGCTCTGCCTGCTGGCCGCGATCTGCTGCGCGGCGTATCTGCCCACGCTGCGGGGCTATACAGCGTCTAAAAAGATCGTGGATGAAAACCTTGCCTCGATCGAGCAAAGCCGCCAGACCGGTGAGGCCGCCCTGTTTAACATCGACATTGACCCACGATACCGCTTTACCATGCCGTTTGAGGGCAACTATTTCTACACCAATTTCCGCAAATACTATCGCATGGAGGAAAGCACGCCGCTGGTCTTTACCAGCGAAAAATGGGAGCTTGGCTGGCTGGAAAACGGCGACGGCACGACCTGTCCGTTCCCCACGCTGGAGGGCGGCGGTACGCTCTGGTTCCCGTTTGAACAGGCGCTGACGGCGCTGGGCGGCAGAGCTGTCTACTCCTGGCGCGACCACAGCTATCAGGTGACGCTGGGCGATAGCAGCTGGTACATCAGCGCAGCAGGCGAGATCAGCCGTGTAGAGGATGACGGGTCGCTGACGCGCCTTGGGACGGATTTTGAACCGTATCTGCCGTTTTCCGAGACGTACACGCTTTTGTACGCGGACGCGGCGCGGATGCAGGAATATCTGGGCATCAACTGGACGTATGACGAGCAGCAGCGCAGCTATACGCTGTATGCCGGATAGGAGGCAACGGACATGAAGCTTTCGCTCATCATCCCCTGCTACAATGAAGAGGGAAATGTGCGCGCATTTTACGATGCGGCGGTTGCCGCCTTTGCGCCGGAGGGCATGTCGTATGAGCTGATCTTTGTAGACGACGGCAGCCGCGACGGCACGATGAAGGAGCTGGAAAAGCTGTACGCACTGGACCCCGCGCGCGTGCGTGTGATCAGCTTTTCGCGCAATTTTGGCAAGGAATCTGCCATCTATGCGGGGCTTTCTGCCGCGCGCGGCGCGCTTGCGGCGCTGATCGATGCCGATTTGCAGCAGCGGCCCGAGGTCGTGTGCCAGATGCTGCATATTCTGGACGAAGACCCCGACTGCGACTGTGTGGTGGCCTATCAGGACGCGCGCAGAGAGGGCAGGGTGATGACAGCGCTGAAAAGTGCGTTCTATCGTGTGATCGACCGGCTGTCGGATGTACCGTTCCATGAAAATGCCAGCGATTTTCGCTGCTTCCGCCGCCCCGTGATCGACGCCATCGTCAGCATGGGGGAATATCAGCGTTTTTCCAAGGGGATTTTCGCCTGGGTCGGCTTTCACACCACCTATATTCCCTATGCTGTTCAGCCGCGGCTGAGCGGGGAGTCCAAGTGGACGTTGGGGAAGCTGTTCCGCTATGCTTTTGAAGGGATTTTGTCGTTTTCCACCGCGCCGCTGCGGCTGGTCACGGCGTTGGGCTGTGTCAGCGCGCTGGCTGCGTTTGTATATCTGATCGTGGTGATCGTGCAGAAGCTGACCACCGGCATCGACGTGGCGGGCTATGCCACGATTGTGGTGCTGCTGCTGTTTTTGGGCGGCTTGCAGCTGATGGGACTTGGCATCATCGGAGAATATATTGGCCGCGTGTATATGGAAAGTAAGAAGCGGCCGATCTATCTGACGCGCAGAACACTGGGACTGGAGGCGCAGACGAATGAACAGACTGACAGCACTGGCGAAAAAGCTGTTTGACCGCACGTTCCTGCGTTTCGTGCTGGTGGGTGTGGTCAATACGCTCTTTGGCTATGCCATTATGTTTGGCTTTTACAATCTGCTGGAGCTGAGCTATTGGGTGTCCTCGGCGGCAAATTACTTTTTTGGCAGTATTCTGAGCTATTTTCTCAACAAGCACTTTACCTTTCAGGATAAGAGCCGCGACTGGAAAACCGTGCTGCGGTTCGTTGTGAATATTGCCGCGTGCTATGCCGTTTCCTATGGCCTGGCGCGGCCGCTGGTGCGGCTGGTGCTGCGCAGTCTGCCGCAGACAACGATTGACAACGCTGCCATGCTGTTTGGGTCGTTCGTCTTTGTGGCGCTCAATTATCTGTCGCAGCGGTTTTTGACCTTTCGTGCCGGTTTCGGACCAGACGACGCGGCAGTGAAGCCGGAAGAATGAACGGCAGAGCAAACAGCGCACGTACAGAAAATGCACTTACAGAAGGAGAACGACCCATGCAGGCTGAAATCCGGAGCTCCAATGCCTGTGCCGCAGACTGCGCAGCCAACGACAGGCCGGTATACCGGCTGGTTGCGCTCGATCTGGACGGCACGCTTCTCAATTCCAACAAGCAGCTGAGCGCGGGCAATGCTGCGGCGCTTGCCGCGGCGGCAGAACAGGGAATCGCAATTGTCCCGACGACGGGCCGCTTTTTTGACGGTATGCCGCAGGTCATCCGCGCGCTCCCGATGCTTCGCTATGCCATCACCATAAACGGCGCACAGGTACAGGATATACAGACCGGCGCTGTCATCTACCGCGCCGAGCTTCCGCTGGAGCAGGCGGTGCAGATCATGGCCTATCTGGACACACTGCCGGTGATCTATGACTGCTATGCGGACAACTGGGGCTGGATGACGCGCGGGATGCACGCGCGCGCAGAAGAATTTGCGCCCGATGCGCACTATCTGAAAATGATACGCGAGCTGCGCACGCCGGTGGACGAGCTGAAGCAGCATCTGCTTGCGCGCGGCGGGGATGTGCAGAAAATCCAGCTGTTCACCCAGCAGCCTGATCTGCGCGGGGAGATTGCGGCAGAGCTGACGCGGCGGTTTTCGGGGCTGGCCGTCTCCTCCTCGGTGCCGAACAATCTGGAGATCAACGCGGCCGGCGCCAATAAGGGCGACGCCGTGCGCGCGCTGTGCGCGCATCTGGGCTTTGACATTGCGCAGGCCGTATCCTTTGGCGACGGCAGCAATGATCTGAGTATGATCCGTGCCTGCGGTCTTGGCGTGGCCATGGCAAACGCATGTCCGGAGGTACTGGAGGCGGCCGATCTTGTCACGGCGAGCTGTGACGATGACGGCGTGGCGCGTGTGCTGCGCGCGGTCGTGCTGAGATAAACAGAAATAAAAAATGCGGACATCCGGCCGGATGTCCGCATTATATTTTTGAGTGAGATTATTTCAGCTGGAACGTGTAGTAGACCGCTGCGATCAGCTCAAGCGCGATGGCGGCGAACATGCAGTAGTAGGCAAAGGCCGAGCCCAGCAGCACGCAGAGCACAAGGCAGAGCATCCACACGGCACAGGCGATATACAGCATGACCGGATTGAACCTGGCGGGGAAGATGCGGTACTGGCAGCCGGCAATGCTGACAAGGCCGTTATTCCGGCCTGCCTGTCTGGCAAGCAGCGCGATGACCACGGCCGCAAGCACCAGAAGACCGCCCAGAACGAGCGAGCGCGCATTCAGACCGAAGCCGTTGGAGAAGAAGTAGAAGATGGAGCCGGCCAGAACGGTGACAAGCGAGAACAGGAAAAACTCCATCCGATAGAGCAGGTAGATGATGTACAGGCAGTAGACCGCCGCATTCAGGATGTAGAGCGCGTTGACTGGCTCAATCCAGTACAGTCGGAGCATCAGCGCCGAGAACGAAAACAGCGCGAACACGACCGCCGCAGGCGGGAAGATGGCGCGGATGGACGAGCGGCGCAGCAGGAACGCCAGCGCGATGCAGACCGCCATTGCGACGGCGCAGACGATGGTGATGACCAGCATGGCCGGATACATCCGGTCAAAGCCGTCGAGCGTGGCGTAGGAGCCGGAGACGAGACGGAGCATGTAAATACTGAATACAAGCAGCGCCAGCGCGATCATGACCTTATAGACGACGGAATCGTCATTTTTCCTGGTCTTGGAACGGGGGCGGGTAGAAGTTTGAGTTGCCATCATATCAATCCTTTGTTGTAATAAATCAGTCCAGTGCGCCGGAGGCATAGAGCACGGCCGTCAGCGCGCAGAGCGGCGCCGTTTCACAGCGCAAAATCCGCGGGCCAAGGGTGCAGATCTGAAAACCAAGCTGTTTTGCAAGCGCGACCTCATCCGGCTCAAAGCCGCCCTCGGGGCCGGTCACGATGCTGACCGTGTGAAAGCCGCCCTGTCCAAGCGCCGCGCGCAGGGACAGATGCTGTTCGTTTTCATAGGGGAACAGCGCCAGATCACATGCAGCTGCGCGCTCAAGCGCCTGCCGGTAGGAGGGGAGCGCCAGAACCTGTGGGATGCAGCCGCGTCCGCACTGCCCTGCGGCAGAGGCCGCGATCTTCTGCCAGCGTGTCAGCTTGCCGGCAAGCGATTTTTCATCGGGGCGCGAAACGCAGCGCGCGCTGGGGAAGGCGACGATTTCAGCTGCGCCAAGCTCGGTGGCCTTCTGAATCACGTGCTCAAGCTTGTCAGACTTGGAAAAAGCCATGTACACACTGCACCGCACGGCGGGCTCGGTATCCGAGGGCGCGCGCTCATCCACGACCAGACAGACCTGTCCGGCGCTGATATCCGAAATGGTACAGCGGTAGTCGGTGCCGCGTCCGTCACAGACGGTCACGGTGTCGCCGCGCTTGAGCCGCAGAACTTTGGCATGGGCGGCATTTTCGCCGGTCAGAACCAGAAAGCTGTCGGACAGCGCATGCTCGGGAAGAAAAAACCGTGGCACAGAAAAACACCTGCTTCCTATGCAGTCGATACTTTTGGTATTATAGCAGAAGCTTCCGTGTTTCGCAAGAGAAATGTATGTGGCAAATTGAACAGATGCTGGTATTTTCTAAAAAGGATAGTTGACAAATGGCGATTATGCGTTTATAATAATCGAGCATTGCAGATGCGAGAGTGCTGGAATAGGTAGACAGGCACGTTTGAGGTGCGTGTGGCAACAG
>CAZPYW010000095.1:0-6091 GCA_964590095.1 uncultured Oscillospiraceae bacterium
TTATTGCAGCGCCTGATCCATCAGCACTACATCAACCAGATAATACTTCCCGCCTCGATAGACGGTCAGCGTCACGGTATCGCCGGCTGAGAAATCATTCTTCACCGTGTTCAGCTCATCCACCGAGCTGACCTCAACGTCGTTGATCGCTGTGATGATATCGCCCTCCTGCAAGCCCTTGGCACAGGCGTCGCTTTCGGGGTTGACATACGTCAGATAGATGCCGTTCGGCAGCCGGTAATAGGCGCGGAACGCCGTCGGCAGCGATTCGCCGTTAATTCCGATGGCGGGACGGCCGGCCACATAGCCATTTTCGATCAGCTCGTCAATGATGGGCTTTGCCGTGGAGATGGGAATGGCAAAGCCAAGTCCCTCAACTGATGCACCGCTGCTGTAGTATGCGCTCATTTTGATGGTATTGATCCCGATGACCTGCCCATAGCAGTTGATCAGCGGGCCTCCGGAGTTGCCGTTGTTCAGTGCGGCGTTCGTCTGGATCAGCGTCATCTTGCGGTCATTGACCGTCAGATCGCGGTTGATGGCCGAGATGATACCGTCGGTCATCGTTCCGCGCAGCTGCACGCCCAGCGGGTCACCGATCGCCACAACCAGATCACCCACACGCAGCGCGTCCGAATCGCCAAACTCTGCCGCCGTCAGCGTATCCGCCTCGACCTTGAGTACGGCCAGATCGCTTGCCTCGTCGCTTCCGACCAGCACAGCGCCATAGATCTCATCCGATGAGGTCAGGACGCTGATGCTCTGCGCGCCGCTGATCACATGGTGGTTGGTGATGATATAGCCGTCTGCCGACATGATGATGCCGGTGCCGGTCGAGGTGCCGTTTGAAACAGTGCTCGAGATCGACACCACGCTTGGGATCAGCTTTGCATAGATCTGCTGTAGACTCAGTGCGCCCTCTGCGTCGCTTGCATAGTTCTCTGCGCCCTGTCTGCCCGCCTGCAGCGGGAGCTGTGTGGGTACATCCGGCTGCGCGGCGCTTTCCGCCTCCGGCTGCATTTCCGGCTGCACGACTGGCTGCTCTGCCTGCGGCTGCTGCGCGGCAGGAGGCTGCACCACCTGCTCAGGCGACGCGGCCGTTTGGGTCTGCTGCGTCTGTTCGGGCTTTGCCGCCGCAGCCAGCCTTGCCTCGGTGAAATTCCGGATGCTCCGCACCACGCCATAGCCCGTGCCGATCAGTGCCAGCACGACCAGCAGCGTGACCAGACACCCGCTCAGCCTTCCGCGCCTTGGCGCGCGCATCGGCGTGCTGCGGCGATATTCCGGCTCACCCTGCCAGCCACTCTGGTGTATGGAATTGTCCTCATAGCCGGAACGGTCATTTTCCTGATAGCTCATAAAGACGCCCTCTTGTTTTTGAAATTTTCCCTGCGGCGTATGCGCCGCGGCTCATATACACAGTTGCCTGTCAAACTACATCTGCGGGACAGCGCTCGCGCACGGCCTCATCCGGCGCGTCAGCGCACCACCGGAAGCGTAAAGGAGAACGTTGTCACGCCATCCTGACTTTCGGCGCGGATATCCTCGCCGTGCGCACCGATGATCGTCTTGGCGATATACAGTCCCAGTCCCCAGCCGTCGCGGTCAGCCGAGCGGCTCTTGTCGGCCTTGTGGAAGCGGTCAAACAGCAGCGGAAGCTCCTCCGGCGCAATCGTCGGGCCGGTGTTGCGCACCATGACGCGCGCCTTGCTTCCCTCAAGGGCGAGAATCAGCGTCAGCAGCCCGCCCTTGGGGCAGAACTTGATGGCGTTGTCCATCAGGTTGTAGATGACCTGTGTGATCGAATCGCGCTCGGCGCGCGTCCAGACCGGCTTATCTGGCAGATCGACGCTGACCTGAAGCTGTTTGGCGTTGATCTTCTGCTCAAAGGCGATCAGCACGTCGCTCATGGACTCGCTGATGTCAAAGCGCGTCTTGCGCGCCTCATCCACGCCCTGCGCCTGAAGCCTGGAGATATCCAGCATGTTGCGCACCAGACGCGAGAGTCTGCGCACCTCACTGGAGACGGTTTGCATATAGTGCCGGTATTTTTCCGGCGGGATGGTGCCGTCCAGCATGCCGTCGATATATCCGCCGATGGTGGTCATGGGCGTTTTCAGCTCATGCGAGACGTTTGCAATAAAATCCTGCCGCCGCTGTTCGGATTTTTCCAGCGAGTCGGCCATGGCGTTGAACGCCTGCGCCAGGTCTGCGATCTCCTCGGTGTCGCGTTTGCTCACCTGCACGCGCGTGCTCATGTTGCCGCGGCCAAAGCGGCGTGCAGCCTCGGCCACCTGCCGCAGGGGGCGCACCTGGCTGCGGGAAAGGAACGTTGTTGCAACCAGCGCCAGCACCAGAACCATGATGGCCGAGTAGACAAACAGTGCCGCGCTGTGCGACATGAACTCACTGACCTGCTTCATGGGCGCAGAGACAATCACAAAGCCGATCAGCTCATCTGCGACCTCTGATACGATGGGCGCGCCCGCAATAAAGCGTCTGCCCTCATACATCCCGTGGAGCGTGCCCGAGAAGAATGCGCCGTCGTTGTCCAGAATCCGCGCGGTAAAGTCCGCATCGAGCGCCTGACCCAGATGGCTGCACGTCAGCTGCTCACACGAGCAGAGGATGACCGCGCCGTCCTCATCGCACACCAGCGCCTCGGCACCGGCAATTTTGGACACAAAGGACAGACTCATCAAAAAGTCCCAGTTTTCACTCAGCTCGCCCGCCGTGTCATAGGCGCGCGCCAGATTTGCGACGGCGGCCGCGTTGCTGCAAAGCGTCTGTTCCTTTTCTGCCTCGACCGAATTGCGCATCATAAACCAGAACGACACGCCCGTGATCAGAATGCACAGCAGAAGCAGCGCCGCCGTCAGCGCAAACTGCCGGCTGAAGGTTGTCCGCATGGTTACAGCACCTCGAATTTATATCCGACGCCCCAGACGGTTTTCAGCGACCACTGCTCAGATACGCCCTCAAGCTTTTCGCGCAGGCGCTTGACGTGGACGTCGACCGTCCGGCTGTCGCCGAAATAGTCAAAGCCCCAGACCTCATCCAAAAGCTGATTGCGCGTATACACGCGATTGGGCGACGAGGCCAGATGATACAGAAGCTCCATCTCCTTCGGCGGCGTTTCCACGCGGCGGCCGTCCACGATCAGCTCAAACGCGTCCAGATCGATGATCAGCTTGTCAAAGATCAGACGGCGCTTTTTCACCTTGGCAGCCTCGGGGTCGATGCTGCGGCGCAGAACGGCCTCAATGCGGGCCAGAACCTCTTTCATCTCAAACGGCTTTGTGATATAGTCATCCGCGCCCTGCTTCAAGCCCGTGACCTTGTCGGACGTTTCGCCCTTGGCCGTGAGCATGATGACCGGCGCCTTGCTGGTCTGGCGAATAGCGGTGAGCACCGCCCAGCCGTCCATGACCGGCAGCATGATGTCCAGCAGCACCAGATCGGGCGCAAGCTTGCGGAACAGATCAATGCCCTGTCCGCCGTCCACTGCAATCTGTGTGGTGTAGCCCTCATTGTTCAGATACATCTGTAAAAGCTCGGCAATGTTGGGATCGTCCTCGACGATCAGGATGGTTTTTGCCATGCGGCTTCCCCCTTCTGCCTCGGCGCGCCGCGCCGAAACCTCTTTTATTCTATATTATAAGCAAACTGCGCGTCTTTGCGTGAACTTTTTGTAAAAACAGGCCGTGCATTGTGCGCCGCACGCACAAAAAACTGTATTTCCCCATTTCCCAAACACAGTTTTTGTGATATGATATAGAAAATCAGATACACGACAGGAGATACGTCATGGAATATACGCCTCGGATGAATCACGCCGCAATGGCCGCCCGCGCCGCCGCGGCGGGGAGCATGGTGCTGCTGAAAAATACGGCCGCCGCGCTCCCCTTTTTCGCGGACAACGATGCGCCGCTTGGCGTTGCGGTTTTTGGAGTGGGTCAGATCTTTACCGCCTGCTGCTCGGCCAGAATGCAGCCCTGGCGCGCGGTCAACGTGCTGGATGCGCTGTGCGCCGATGCAAAGCTCAAGCCCGACGCGCTTCTGGCGCACAAATACCGCGAGTGGGCGCTGGCGCACCCGAACGGCGAGGAGATGCCCCTTTCCCGCCTTTCGATGGATGAGCTTGCAGAAAACAGCGCGGCTGCCATCGTCGTCATCACCCGTACCGCCGAGGACTATCGCACGCAGCTGACGCGGGAGGAGCGCGAGCTGCTGAAAACGGTCTGCGCCGCCTTCCCGCGCACCGTTCTCGTGCTGAACACCCCGGGCTGGATGGAGCTCTGCGAGGAGGCACGGCTCGCCCCCGCGCTGCTCTTCATGGGCATCGCCGGACAGGAGGGCGCATATGCGCTGTGCGATATCCTGACCGGAACAGTCATGCCCTCCGGCCATCTGGCGCACAGCTGGCCGCTGACGCTGGCACAGTTTGACGAGGCCGCACGCACGCCCGACTGCTTCTGCGGCTATCGCTGGTTTGACTCGTTCGGACAGGATGTGCTCTATCCGTTTGGCTACGGCCTTGGCTATGGCAGGACCGAAATGCGCACCGTGGCCGTCGGCCTTGACGGCTGTGACGTGGTTGTCACGGCTGAGATCGAAAACACCGGCAGCACCTATCCCGCGCAGGAGGTCGTGCAGGTCTACTTCTCCAACCCCGAAAGCGCAAAAAGCGGCGCAGTGTGGCAGCTGGACTGCTTCCAGAAGACGCGCCTGCTTGAGGTTGGTGAAAAGCAGACGCTCCATCTGCGCTTCCCCATCACCGAGATGGCGGTCTTCCGCGAGGCCGCGTCGGCCTTCGTCCTGGAAGAGGGCTACTATGACATTCGCGTGGGCTTTAACAGCCGCTCGACCTATATTGCCGGCTCCATCCGTCTGACGCGCAGCGCCGTGGTACAGGCCGTCGCGCCGATTCAGATGGCGGCGCACGCACAGCGGGTACGCGGTGATCTGGGCTTTACCTATACCGGCGAGGACGCCGAGCTGAACGCGGCGCACCGCCGCGCCATCCGCTTCTCTGACCGCGCGCTGCCGCGTGTCAGCCGCAAGAAGGGCCGCGAATTTACCGGCTGCCGCTCTGACGATAAGCCGCATACGCTGGGCGACGTGCGGCGCGGCTGGTGCTCGCCGTTCCAGCTTGTTGCGTCGATGGACGATGAAAGTCTGCGCACGCTGGTCTATACCTTTGGCACGCAGCCGTCTGCTGTCGCGGGCGCGCTGGGCGCATCCACCGCGCTGGCGGCGTATGAAATCCCCGCACTCAATCTGGCCGAGGGCGCAGACGGTCTGCATCTGACGCGCGAGGTGCGCGACGAGGAAACCGATCAGATCGTAAAGCGTCAGAACTGCACCGCGTTCCCGATGCCGTCGCTGCTGGCCTGTTCCTTCGACCCCGATCTCATTCGCGCCACCGGCGCGGCCATCGGGCGCGAAATGACCGAGTTTGGCATTCAGCTCTGGCTTGCCCCGGGCGTCAATCTGCTGCGCACCCCGCGCCAGTCCGGCTTTGCCGCCAGCTGGTCCGAGGATCCCGTGCTGAGCGGTCTGTGCGCCCGCGCCATCGCCGACGGCGTCGCGCCCTATGGCGCGTGCGTGCTGCGCGGCTGCGCGGATGAGGACTGCGTCTTCTCGCAGCAGGCCTATCGTGAGGTCTATGCCCTCGGCTTTGAAATCGCGTGCAGCGCATACGCGGCGACGCTTCTCCCCGCGCGGACGGTCTGCGGCGAGATGGTCGGTGAGGACAGCGCGCTGACGCGCTCGATGATCGTGGACTGGAAATATTCCGGCATGTTCCTTGCGGACAATGAGCGCTATTGCGCCGAGCCTGACCGCGTCACGCTGGAAAAGTCGGCGCTGCGCATTCTGCGCCTGATGCTCGCCCTGAAAAAATAACACCGATTTCTCTCATCCGGATATACAAACAGGCGGAGCTGCTGTCTTGCAGCTCCGCCTGTTCACGCTTTTGAAAAGCCTCGCAGAGTTCGCGTCCGCAGACGCGAATAGATTTTAATATATTTTTGGCCGCGGCATGTACGTGGGCAAAAATCCTGCTCAACCTGCAAGTGTGGAATTTGGC
>CAZPYW010000096.1:0-6005 GCA_964590095.1 uncultured Oscillospiraceae bacterium
TGGGAAATCCAAAAGGGCCGCAGCCCTTTTGGTCGCTTTAAGGGGATTACAAAGGGGGAAATCGAAATCCCCCTTTGTTGGTTTCTTTTTTACCGTCCACGGCTTTTTTCTTTGGCATCAAAGAAAAAAGGGGTGGAAACGTTCCCCGCACGCGCAGCGTGCGGATATTACGCGTCTCGCGCGCAATAATTCTGCGCCCTGCGGGCGCTGTTTGCGCTGCGCGCAAAAATGCCGCACCCTTTGGTGCGGCATTTGCCGGATTATGATTATGGGGTGTGGCTACAGACCTCTCTGACCTTTTGCTGCAGGGATTTCAGGTCGCGGAAGGTGTCGGGACGCTTTGTCTCATCGCGCAGCAGCGCCGACGGGTGGTACAGCGCCGTAAACCAGATGCCGCCGCGCTGCTCCCACTGGCCATGCTCGCGCGTGATGCGGAAATCCGGCCGGATGAGCTTCATTGCGGCAATGCGGCCCAGGCAGACGATGATCTTCGGGCGCAGCAGCCGCGTCTGTGCACGCAGCCAGCCGATGCAGGCGTCCTGCTCGGTTTGCAGCGGGTCGCGGTTGTTGGGCGGGCGGCACTTGACGATGTTGCCGATGTAACAGTTGTGACGGCCAAGGTCGATGATCGTGAGCATCTCATCCAGAAGCTTACCGGCAGGGCCGACAAACGGCTCGCCGCGCAGATCCTCCTGCTCGCCGGGGCCTTCCCCGATAAACAGGATCTCAGCATCGTGCGGCCCGACGCCAAAGACAACGCTGTTGCGCGTCTGACAAAGCGGACACGCGGTACACGCCTTACAGGCGGCCTCTAATTCCTCCCAGCCGGACATGGCGCACCTCCTTCTTGTTTACAGCACTATGGCTGGTCAAATTCGTCGTAATCATCCAGCATTTCGCGCCGACGGCGGCGCTTTTCGATCTCGCGGCGGCGTGCGGCCATTCGGCGGCGCAGCTCGGCCTTGCGGCGTATGGCCGCAAGGATCACCAGCACGATCAGCGCGGCGATTGCCACAAGAACCGCAGCAACGACCCAGCGCCACCAGCTGCGCTGGATATATGAGCCGGTCTGTGATGCGGCGGCAGAAAGCTCAGAGCGCGCCACATCGTTGATGGCCAGCAGTCTGGTCGTGCCAAGCAGCTCGTCGTCATAATAGACGTTTACGGTGCCCAGCGCGTCGCCGGCGCTGACGGGTGCGTCAATGGACTCACCATCGGCCAGCGGCTCGACGATGAGCAGCGCAGGGTCATAGCTTTTGGGCAGCAGGAGACGGATGTCGGTCTCCGGCGCGAGGGAAACGACCTCGGAAGCGGCAGAATTGTTGACATGAATCTGTGCCACGGGGTACAGCGGTGAAACGGCTGTCACAAATGCGTAGTTTTCAAAGCCATAGCGGAACAGCCGGATACACTCGGGGAAGCTTTCCATCCGAATCTCGCCGCTTTCCAGAAGCGTTGTATCCGCGCCGCAGATCACGGCCAGAAGATACATGCCGTCATGCTTTGCGGTGGAGATAACACAGCGTCCGGCAGGTGTGGTATAGCCGGTCTTGATGCCGATGGCTCTGGAATAATAGAAGGTGTTGCTGGTCGTGTTGTTGATCAGCTGATTCGTGGTTTCCAGCTTGCGCTCCTCAGACATGTTGGTGGCGGGAAGCACGTATTCCGGCGTGTTGGTGATGATCTTGAACGTCTCACTTTTCAGTGCGGCCTGTGTGATGATGACCAGATCGCGGACGGTGGTATAGTGCTCTTCATCATGCAGACCGTGTGGATTGACAAAGTGCGTGCCGGTACAGCCAAGCTCATACGCACGCTCATTCATCATGCGGACAAAGTCCGCGACAGAGCCGGCAATATGCTCGGCAACGACGTTTGCCGCCTCGTTGCCCGAGGCCAGCATCAGACAGTAGAGCGCGTTTTCCAGCGTCAGCTGCTCACCAACCTGAAGACCGGAGGAGGAAGAGCTTCCGTCCAGGCCGACAAATGCACCCTCAGACACGGTGACGGTGTCAGAGAGATTGCCTTTTTCCAGCGCGATCAGACAGGTCATGATCTTGGTCAGACTGGCGGGATAGACCGTTTCCTCGGTGTTGAGCGCATAGATCATGCGGTTGTTGCTCAGATCGACCAGAGCGGCGGCCTTGGCGTTTACGGCGAACGAGCCGTAGGAAACATCGCTGGTAAACGGCGAAACGGGAACCGCATCCTCGGCGGCGGCGGGAAGCGCTGTCAGTGTCAGAAGCAGACACAGCAGCAGAAACAGCGAAAGTGATCTGCGAATTTTCATGCGTTACTCCATTTTCATCAGAACGGCATTGCCCAACTTCGGGTAGTTGTGGTACAATGTCGGTAATAGCGATCGTATATGGTGATCGGCGATTTTCTCCATTATAGCAGAATCCTCGAGTATGTCAATTGCGGGAGGCGGCGGTATGGCGGCGTGGTGCAGACGTTGGGCAGTTCCGGTTGCGGCAGCGCTGGTGCTGATTTTTTCACTTGGCTTTCTGGCGGGGCGCGCCTCGGTGCCGTATGCGGTAGCGGCCGCGACCGAGCGTCCGGCACAGGCGCAGCAAACGGATGACGCGGCGCAGACACCGGAAGAGACAGCGCCGCAGCCTGCACAGACACCGGCGGATGGCGCGGCAGAAAAGATCGATCTCAACACGGCAGATTCAGAACAGCTGCAAACGCTTCCGGGAATCGGCGCGGTGCTGGCTGAGCGGATTATCGAATACCGCACGGTCAGCGGCGGCTTTCAGACGCCCGAGCAGCTGATGGAGGTCAGCGGCATCGGAGAGCAGAAATATGAGGCGCTGCGTGAGTATATCACGGTCACGCCGATGGAGGATAAAGATGAAAATACTGGTGGTTGACGATGAGGCCCTGCTGGTCAAGGGCATACGATTTAATCTGGAAAATGAGGGCTATACCGTGGTCACGGGAAGCGACGGCGAGGAGGCAGTCGAGATTGCCTCGGGCGGCGACATCGATCTGATCGTGCTGGATCTGATGATGCCGAAGCTGGACGGACTGGGCGCGTGCCGCCGAATCCGTGAGTTTTCAGACGTGCCGATCATCATGCTGACGGCCAAGGCCGGCGACATGGATAAGCTGATGGGCTTTGAGCACGGTGCGGATGATTATCTGACGAAGCCCTTTAATATCCTGGAGCTCAAGGCGCGCATCCGCGCGCTGCTGCGGCGAAGCGGTTCGGGAAAGAAAAAAGAGCAGGCCGAAAATACGCTGACCTGCGGCCACATCACCATCGACCGCGACGCGCGCAGCGCGGCAAGCGGCGGCGTGCCGGTGGAGCTGACGGCCAAGGAATTTGACCTGATCGAGCTTCTGATGCGCAATCCAAACCGTGTCTACTCGCGCGATTCGCTGCTGACGGCGATCTGGGGCTATGACAGCAGCAGCGATATCCGTACCGTGGATGTCCATGTGCGCCGCCTGCGCGAAAAGCTCGAACGCAATCCGGCTGAGCCGGAGCACATTCTGACCAAGTGGGGAGTGGGCTACTATTTCAAGTTCTAACAGACATCTGCCGCCGATTTCCGGCAATTCACAGCTGCGAAACGCCATTGCCTACGTCCTGGTCACATCGATCGTGCTGGTGTTTATGAACCTGTACGCCGCGACCAACACGCGGCAGATGATGTTTCAGGCGAAGGAGGCCTCGGTACAGGATAAGCTTCAGCTGGTCACCTCGTCCTTTGGCGGCGTTGAAAGCCTGACCGGCGAGACGGCCGGACAGGTCATTGAGGTGCTGGGCGATCTGAACGCGGCGCGGCTGCTGATCACCGACGGCGAGGGGCGGGCGCTGTATGACTCGCTGCAATACGGAAATGCCCGAGGCAAGCTGATCGTCTTTGACGAGGTGGTGCGGGCGCTGATGGGAAACCGCGTGTTCTACACCGGATATCACAGCGGCGTGTTGGAAAGCTATGGTGCGATGCCGGTCATTCTGCATGATGAGGTGGTCGGCTGCGTCTATCTGATGGATTATGATGCGGAGCAGGGACGGATCATTCAGGATCTGGAGCTCAACACGCTGCGCGCGTCGTTTTTGATCGAGGGCGCAATTTTGCTGTTTTCCATCATTTTTTCGCTGACCGGCTCAAGCAGAATGCGGAAAATCCAGACCTCCATGCGCATGGCGCGCGAGGGTGAATACAGCCACAAGATCAAAATGCGCGGCAGCGATGAGTATGCCATGCTGGCGCGGGAGTTTAACCAGCTGACCGAGCGGCTGCAGCAGTCTGAGGAGGCACAGCGGCAGTTTGTCTCTGACGCCTCGCATGAGCTGAAGACGCCGCTGGCATCGATCAAGCTCCTGTCGGACTCCATTTTGCAAAATGAGATGGATACCGGAACGATGCGCGAATTTGTCGCGGATATCGGCAGCGAGGCCGAGCGTCTCAACCGCATGTCGCAGAAGCTTCTGACGCTGAGCCGCTCAGAGAGCGCGGCGGGGCGCGAGCATGAGGTCGTTGACGCGGGAAGCATCGTCACCCGCGTATTCCGGATGCTGGTGCCGCTGGCAGATGAGCGCGGCGTGCGCCTGTCCGGCAGCTGGGACGAGGGCTGCACCGTTTTGTCGCTGGAGGACGATCTGTACCAGATCATTTTCAACCTGGTGGAAAACGGCATCAAGTATAACCACGCCGAGGGAAGCGTCCATGTCACGCTGCACAAAACGCAGGAGGACGTGTGTATTGAGATTCAGGACACCGGCGTCGGCATTCCGGCCGAGGCGGTTGGGCACATCTTTGAGCGCTTTTACCGCGTGGACAAGGCGCGCTCGCGTCAGGCGGGCGGCGCGGGACTGGGGCTTTCCATCGTGCGCGAGCTGGTCGAGCGCAACTACGGCACGATTCACGTCACATCCGAGCAGGACAGGGGCAGCTGCTTTACAGTCACGTTCCCATACTTTGAGGTAGACGGGGATGCAGACGGGGAGGCGGACGCGTATGAGACATAAAAAATGCACCCTGCTGGCGCTGATACTGGCGGCGGCGCTGCTGATGGGGTGTGCGGCAGCTGTGCGTGAGCAGACACAGTACGTAAACCCCATGCGGTTTTACTATCTTTCGCGCGATGGCGGCCACAACGCACAGACCGGCGCGCTGGCCTATCAGACGGTTGATCTGCTGCGTACCGACCGGACGGTGGAGAATATTCTGGAGGAGTATTTGCAGGGGCCGGACAGCTGGACGCTTGTCTCGCCGTTTCCGGCCGACATGCACTGTGAGGCGGTCTGGCTGGAAGGGAATGTGCTGTGGCTGCGCCTGTCAGAGGCGTATCAGCAGCTGTCAGGCATCCATCTGACGCTGGCGAACGCCTGCCTGACCCTGACGCTGCAGCAGCTGGACTTCGTCAGCAGCATCCGCGTGACGTCAAATGGCGGGATGCTTTCAGAGCAGGATAAGACAAGTCTGAGCACGTCAAGCTTTGTGCTGTCGGACAAGTCCGCCGATTATCCCAGCCGCAAGGCCGATATCTACTTTGCCGACAGACAGAGCGGGCTGCTGCGCGCCGAGCAGCGGCTGATCTCAACGGAGGCGGGCGGGAGTCTGCCTGAGCTTGCACTGGAGCAGCTGCTGCTTGGGGCAGAGGACGAGACGCTGGAGAGCCGGATACCGGCGCAGACGACCTGCGTTGATCTGCGCGTGGACGGCGGGCTGTGTACGGTGGTGCTGTCGGACGCATTCGCGCGCTGCGACACAGACGCAGAGAGCGCCGAGCTGGCGGTGCGGTGCATCGTGGCAACGCTCTGCGCCCAGGAGGGCGTTGAGCGGGTTGCGCTGTCGCTTCTAAGCGGCAGGGATCTGACCTATTTCAGCCTGCAGCAGGAGCTGAGACCCGAAAACGGCTGGTATGCACAATAAAACGCGCGCCCCATGGAGAGCATTCCATGGGGCGTGTTTTCTTGCACGCGAAGCGCGCGACGGCTCCCTTGTGTAAAGGGAGCTGGGCAGGTTATCATGTGAAGTGCAACA
>CAZPYW010000097.1:0-3490 GCA_964590095.1 uncultured Oscillospiraceae bacterium
ATGGCGGAGTGGGAGGGATTCGAACCCTCGGTACGCTTTTGACGTACACACGATTTCCAGTCGTGCTCGTTATGACCGCTTCGATACCACTCCATGGTATCTGCCGTTTCTGTCACTCCGAAACAGCCTGTATATCATACACAAAACAAGCACGATTGTCAAGAGTCAAAACAAATTATTTCTGCATTTCCTCCACACAGACGCGAAGCACCTGCCCCGCGATGGGCGCGGCAACGGCGCTGCCGTGTCCCGCGTCCTCCACGAACACCACAAACGCCAGCGGATACGCCGCATCTGCGACAAATCCCGCAAACATGGCATTCGGTTCTGCGCCCGCAAGTTCGGCCGTACCGGACTTGGCACAGATCGCGACGTCTGGAAACTGCCACGTTCCATAGACCGTCTCGACGTTGTTGCGCATCAGCTGCGTCAGCGTTTCCACGGCCTCCTGCTCAAACACTCTGCCGGTCGAGCGCGGCTCTGCCGCGTAGGTCGTCTCCTCGCCGCGCGTGATCGCGCCCATCAGATACGGCTCGGCGGCCTCTCCGCCGCCGCCCAGAATGCCCATAAAGCGCATAAACGCATACGCCGTCACCTGATCGGTGTACTGTCCAATCCCCGCCCACGCTGTGTCTCCGTCCTCCGCATGGGACAGATCAATGCTTCCGGCAGCCGTCTCATAGCCGTCACAGGTGAGCGTTCCGGTCAGACCGGCTTTCTTTGCATACTGCTCCAGCGTCTTTGCACCAACCTGAACCGCCACATCACCAAAAACGCAGTTGCACGAGCGCGCCAGACCGGTTTTCAGATCAAGCGTTCCGTGAAACCCCTCACAGATGATGCTCTGCCCGCCGATGATGCTGCTGCCCGCACAGGTAAACTGCTGCGTCAGGATGTCCGGTACGGTCTCAAGCGCGGCCTGCGCCGTCAGGAGCTTAAAAACCGAGCCCGGCGTATAGCGGGCGCTGAAAAAGCGATTGACGTAAACGCCGTCATACGCGCCGGTCGTGTCATTTTCAATATCCGGCACATTGTCGGGGTCATAGCTGGGCGCAGACACGGCGCACAGAATTTCGCCCGTCTTGTAATTGTATACGCCCACCGTCCCGCTGTAGCCTGCCAGCGCCTCTAACGCGGCAGACTGGACGCGGGCGCTGATGGTGAGCTGCGCGCCGCTTGCCGCATCTGCGCGGCTGTAGAGGCCGTTTATCTTATCATAGCCGATCATCCGGTCGGCGTATTCACCCAGAAGCGGCGCATAGACATAGCCATACCGGTCACCCAGCAGGTGAAGCGTCGCACTGCGCACCTGCGCGTCCGCACTGTAGACGCGCCCGTCGGTCGTGTCCAGCAGCAGCGCTCCGTTTCGGTCTGTCACGACACCCGCATTAAAATTTGCGCCTGTATAGACGTGCGGACTGCCCGCAAAGGTGACCCAGTCGCCGGCATGGCAGCAATAGCTGACCGCAAACGCCAGCAGCCCCAACAGGAGCAGCGCCGCCAGCGCCAGCGCAAACCACGCGCGGATGGATATCTTTTTCACGCTGCACCCTCCCCTCGTCGCGGCAGTCTGACGGCAAAGCTTGCATTCTGGCGCGTGTCTGCCGCTTTGATAAAGGCCAGCAGCCCCCACACGCACAGAAGACTCGAACCGCCGTTTGACACAAACGGGAACGTCACGCCTGTCAGCGGCAGGATATCGACCGTTCCAAATACATTGAACATGGTCTGCACGACCAGAATCGTCACCGCGCAGATCGAGCTGATGCTGTGGAAGCTGCTGCGGCACAGCGGCGCCGAGCGCACGACAAACGCCGCCAGCAGCACGATTGCCGCCACCATCAGCATGGCCAGCAGAAGCCCCCACTCCTCAGACACAAATGCAAAAACCAGATCGGTGTCGGACGCGGCGACATACTTGAGCCACCCCCTGCCGCCGCCCAGCCCGAACAGGCCGCCCGAGGCAATGCACATCATGGCGCGCGTCTGGGAGTAGCCGCTGGTCAGCGCATTTTCCCACACGTGCCGCCACGCCGCAAAGCGCCGCATGGCATAGGGCTTAAAGCGCAGCACCAGAACGCCTGCAAAGCCCGTTCCCGCCACGGCAAGACCAAGCGTTGCAAAATCGCCCGAGCGCAAAAACGCCGTGACCAGAAACGCGATAAAAAAGATAATTGCCGTGCCAAAATCGTTCATCAGCGCAAGACAGCCGCAGATCGCCGCCGAGTACGCAATAAACAGAATGTGATTGTGTCGGGTCATCAGCCGCTCAAGCGTGGACGCACCCGCAAAGACAAAGCAGAGCTTGACCAGCTCAGACGGCTGGAAGGAAACCGGCCCAATCGCAAGCCAGTTCTTCGCACCGAATTTTTCCGTTCCAAACAGGACGTTCACGATCAGCAGCGCAATGCCAAAGGCCGAGATGGCGTAGCGCAGTCTTTTTGCGCGCTCAAGATCGCGCAGCACCCAGCAAAGCGCCAGAAACAGCACGATACCGCCCGTCATGGCAATCAGCTCTTTTTTCAGCGCCGTCGGGTCGTTTGAGCAGATCACGGCCATACCGATGGTCGAGAGGAAAAAGGCAATGCTCTCAACGTCAAAGCCGCTCCTGCGCAGGAGCTTAAGCCCCAGAAACAGCCCCCACTCCAGCGCGCAAAGCGCCGCAAACGCGGACAAAATGGCAGTCGGCGCGTCACAGTGCAGCATCAGCTGCCCGCACACAAGCAGCTGAAACAGCGTCAGAAGCAGCAGCGTCGGCGCAGGGCGCACGCCGCTTGCAACATTCGTGCGGACAGAGGCCTGAATGCGCTCCTGCTCAGCCGTGATGGGGACAAGCGTAAAGCAAACGCCGCCCAGCGCAATTTCATCGCCAAAGGAGACGACGCTCAGCTTTGTCTCCTCGCCGTTGACGCATACGCCGCCCTTCGAGCCGACGTCAGAAACGCACCAGCTGCCGTCGTCATAGCGCGTCAGAACGGCGTGGGCGCGCGAGATCGTCGGATAGGACAGCTGGATATCACAGCGCTTTCCCCTTCCGATCAGGCTTTCCCAGTGCGTGACCGGAATGTGCTCGCCCGCCGGCGTCGCCAGCCATGCCCAGACCTCCGGCTCCTTACGGAAGCCCAGCAGCGAGCGCGCACAGCGCAGCAGGATAAGCAGTGCCAGCACCGGCAGGACATAGCGCGTAACAGCTGTATAGCTTTCGGCAAGGCCGCTTTCCTGCGCCTGTGCCAGCCAGGACTCGATCAACTGCATCATACTCCCCCTTTCCCGCCGCTCAGGCGGGTATGCTTTACGCAAACACCCCTCACACAGGTGAGGGGTGCACACATCGAGCCAAATAAGCCTCGCAGAGTTCGCGTCCGCAGACGCGAATCCGTTCCAATCTATTTTTGGCCGCGGCGTGTACGTGGGCAAAAATACGCTTCGACCTGCAAGTGTGGCATTTGGCCGCCTTTAGCGGACAAATACTGCGCGCAGCAGGTTGCAA
>CAZPYW010000097.1:3590-5859 GCA_964590095.1 uncultured Oscillospiraceae bacterium
GCCTCGTGCTGCTTCTCCGGCGCACACTGTGCATCAGGCGTCTGCGCTGTTTCAGACGCTGCATCCTGCGCAGGCTCCTGCGCAAGATCAGATACCGCGCGAATCGGGCCATAGGCCCTTGTGGCCGTTGTTTTCCCCTTGCGCGAAAGCGCCAGATCGACCGCATCCGAAATGAGCATGTAGATCACCGCGAACACCGGCACACCCAGCAGCATCCCCGCAAAGCCGAAGATGCTCGCCGCCAGCGTGATGGAGATCAGCACCCAGAAGCCCGAAATGCCGACCGTATCGCCCAGAATCTTTGGGCCGATGACGTTGCCGTCCAGCTGCTGCAGACAGATCACAAAAATGACAAAGTAGAACGCCTGCAGGGGATTTACCAGCAGAATCAAAAACGCACTGGGCACCGCGCCGATGATGGGGCCAAAGAACGGAATGACATTGGTCACACCGACGATCGTCGCAACCAGCGCCGGATACGGCAGCCGGAGAATCAGCATACCGATATAGCAGATCACGCCGATAATGGCCGAGTCAATGATCTTGCCGATGACAAAGCCATTGAAGATTTTATTGGTTTCGCGGCCAAGATAGAGCAGATGATCGACCGTTTTCGGCCGGAACATGGCCACCAGTATCTTTTTGGCCTGTGCCTGGAACAGATCCTTCGACCAGAGGATATAGATCGAGGCGACCAGACCGATCAGCAGATTGGTCAGCCACTTGACAACCGAGATGACCGAGGTCGTAACGGTCGTGATGACCTTCTGCATATCGGGCAGAAGACTGGTTTTGACGTAGTTTTTCAGATAATCATAAACCTCATCCAGCGCCGTATCCACATATCCGCGGATGGCGGGGTTGTCGGCCAGAATGCGGTTAACCCAGCTTTCAATGCTGCGGTAGTAATCCTCGGCGCTGTTGATGATGCCGACGACGCTTTCATACAGCTGCGGCAGCAGCATGGCGAAGAACGCATAGATGATGAGCGCCGCAAACACCAGCGCAAAGATGATGGCCGCCGCGCGGCTGAGCTTTTTCGGCTGCATTTTGGACTGTGGCTTTGCGGCCTTGCGCTTTTCCAGCCACGGGCAAAGCCGCGTATCGACAAAGCGCACCAGCGGATTGAGCAGGAAGGCAAACACACATCCGGATACCAGCGGCGAGAGGATCGTCCCAATGGACTTGAGCACGGCAAAAAAGCCCGGCAGGTCAGTAAAAATGACCACCAGCAGGATGCTGACAAAGATCACGGCCAGCGCTGTCACGCCAACCTTAAAATAGGGCTTGTCCCGATAGGATGGTTTCTTCTCCGGCTGCATGCGTCGATACCCCTCTCCACGTTCAGTTCAGTTCCTCTTCAGCGTATCACACCACGAAAAAAAGTGCAACAAAGCGCAGCGTGATTTCACAGATAATTCACATTTCCTCGCGCAAAAGCGCCAGCTCACGCGCATATCCGTCAAGTTCATTCGGCGTTTCCAGCACCATCGGCAGTCCCGCCAGCGCCGGATGACGCACCACGCGCAAAAGCGCCTCCAGCCCGATCTGCCCGCCGCCGATGACCGCATGGCGGTCTTTGTGCGAGGCAAACGGATTCTTGCTGTCGTTGATGTGCAGCGCGCGCAGCCGATGCAGCCCGATCACGCGGTCAAATTCACCCAGCACGCCGTCCAGATCGTTTACAATGTCATATCCGGCGTCATAGACGTGGCAGGTATCCAGACATACGCCAAGCAGCTCGCCGTGCGTCACACGGTCAAGGATGGCGCGCAGCTCTTCAAAGCGCGAGCCGACCTCGCTCCCCTTTCCGGCCATCGTTTCCAGCAGAACCGTCGTCTGCTGCGCAGGGTGCAGCACCTGGTTCAGCGTGTCTGCGATCTGTGCGATGCCGGTCTCGATTCCCTGTCCAACGTGACTGCCCGGGTGAAAGTTGTAGAGATTATGCGGCGTCAGCTCCAGCCGCGCAAGATCATCGCGCAGCGTTTCCAGCGCAAACTCGCGCACCTGCACATCTGCCGAGCAGCAGTTGATCGTGTACGGCGCGTGTGCGATGACCGTTCCAAGCTGTCCGTCCGCCTGCATCCGGCAAAATGCCGCCGCATCCGCCGGAACGATGGCCTTTGCCGCGCCGCCGCGCGGATTGCGCGTAAAAAACTGAAAGGTATTTGCGCCGATTGACAGCGCAGTCTTCCCCATGGCGGCATAGCCCTTTGCCGAGGAAAGATGGCAACCCAAATATAGCATGTTTTCTCCTCCATTTGCGCGC
>CAZPYW010000098.1:0-2813 GCA_964590095.1 uncultured Oscillospiraceae bacterium
GCCCAGTGGTACGACACAGAGCATACCTGTGACGCTGTCCACGCACAGGCCAAGGAGCTTGACGAACTGATCAACGAGTTCAACGACGAAGTCGGCCTGCTCAAGGCGCTGTAAAAAACACCGTATCCGTTCCATACATACCACAGGGCGGGGCTTTCGCCCCGCCCTGTACTCTTATAAGGAGAACAACGATATGCTGAAAAACGTAAAATGCGGCCGCTGCGTGCGCTGCGGCAAGGAATATGCGGCTGTCCCGAATCTGACCAACTGCTCATGCGGCGGCATTCTGGACATTGTCTATGACTACGACTACATCAAGAGCCACTTTACCAAGGAAACGCTGAAGAACCGCAACAACCCCACCATGTGGCGCTATCGCGAGCTGCTGCCCGTGGAGGAGAGCACGCCCGACACGCCGCTGCGCGTGGGCTGGTCGCCGCTGTATGAAGAGCCGCGTCTGGCCGAGCAGCTGGGCATCAAAAAGCTGTGGGTCAAGGACGACGGCATCAACCCCACCGCCTCGCTCAAGGATCGCGCCTCTGCCATGGCCGTTGCCAAGGCACAGGAGGCAGGTGCAAAGATCATCGCCTGCTCATCTACCGGCAACGCTGCGTCCAGTCTGGCGGGCAATGCTGCTGCCGCCGGTCTGAAAACCTATATTTTCGTTCCGGAGCGCGCGCCCAAGGGTAAGGTCGCACAGCTGATGATCTTTGGCGCAAACGTCATCTCGGTCAAGGGCAACTACGAAGAGACCTTCAAAATGTCGGCCGAGGCCATCGACAAGTGGGGCTGGTACAACCGCAACGCCGCCATTAACCCGTATCTGTCCGAGGGCAAGAAGACCGTCTCGCTGGAGATCGCTGAACAGCTGAACTGGGAAATGCCCGACTACCTGGCCATCTCGGTCGGCGACGGCTGCACCATCGCCGGCGTGTGGAAGGGTCTGAAGGATCTGTACGCCATTGGCTTTATCGACAAGCTGCCGCGGCTGATCTCCGCGCAGTCCACCGGCTGCTACCCCATCAACCGCGCCATTCAGGAAAACCGCGAGTGGGAGCCGATGGAGGAAAACACCATTGCCGACTCCATCTCCGTCGGCGTGCCGCGCAATGCGGACAAGGCGCTCATGGCCATCCGTGAGTCGAACGGCCTGGCCATCAACGTGACCGACGAGGAGATTCTCGCCGCACAGAAGCTGCTCGGCCGCACCTGCGGCGTGTTTGGCGAGCCCGCGGGCGTCACCGGCACGGCGGCACTCAAAAAGGCGTGTGAGCAGGGACTCATCCCGCACGATGCAACCGTCGTCTCTGTCGTGACCGGCAACGGCCTCAAGGACGTGGCCAACGCCATCAAGTCCGCCGGCGAGCCGATCAACATCAAGCCCGATCTCGCGCTGATGGTTTCGGAATTTGCCAAGCGCGGCGTCACCGTCGAATAATCCCAAAGCATAAACGAAGCCTCTGCATGTGTATCCACATGCAGAGGCTTTTGTATGTCTTTCCGTTTCGGTCAGCCGATCTCAAAATCCACCGCGCCGCGTGCCTCGCGGATGGACTTGCACAGCGCGGACACCGCGACATGGCGCGGGTCGTTTTTGTAGCGCTCCAGCGCATCCAGATCGTCAAAATCCGCGATCAGACAGGCATCGTAGTTGTTCTTTTCCAGAACATTGACGCCAACCTCCATCCGGCGAATCTCCGGAATCACGCCGTCCAGCGCCTTGAGCCCCTCCAAAAACCGGTGCATATTCTCCTCTTCTCCCGCGCGGAATTTCCACATGATCACGTGTCGAATCATTCTCCATTACCTCCAAAAATTTGAATTGGCTGCTTTGCCGTCGTCAGGTTACGATCCGGTACTCAAAATTTTCAAAAATCAGCCGCGTGCCCTCGGTGATCCCATCCGGCAGCAGCGCAAGCGCCGTGCGGCTCTCTTCGCCAGAGTCCGAAACAAGCACCGCGTAGTCTCCATCGATCTCACGGACGGTTCGTTCAAATGTCATACCGTTCCCTCCTTTGCTTCCTGTTCAGTGTAACATATTTTGCGCGCCTGTGCAGCTCTTTTTTTGTTGTTTTTTTCAGTCTGTTGCTGTATAATAGAAATAACTTGAAAAAGGAGGGGTATTCCCATGACAAACAAAGTCATCACCATCAGTCGTATGTTTGGCAGCGGCGGCCGCACCATCGGTAAAGCCGTGGCCGAGCGCCTTGGCGTCCCCTACTATGACAAAGAGCTGGTCGACGCCGTGGCAAAGGAGAGCGGTTTTTCGCATGAGTTTATCGAAGAGATCGGTGAATACGCCTCTGTCACCAGCAGCTTTTTGTTCAACATCGCCGTTTCGGCGCACCCGATGGGTCTGATCGACACCATGTCCGTGTCGGATAAGCTCTACGTCTGCCAGACCAACGTCATCCGTGACCTCGCGGACAAGGGACCGTGCGTCATCGTTGGCCGCTGCGCCGACTACATCCTGCACGATCACCACAACTGCCTGCACATTTTTGTTCACGCCGACAATGAGCACCGCGCCGCGCGCATTCTTGAGCGCTATGGCGAAACCAGCCAGCCCATGTCCAAGCGTTTGCAGGAAAAGGACAGCCGCCGCAAGGTCTATTACAAGCACTACACCAACCGCAACTGGGGCGACGCAAACAACTACGACATCTGCCTTGACAGCGGCAAGCTCGGAATCGACCGCTGCGTCAACTTCATCTGCGATATCGCAGAGATGGACTGACCCCTATACATACAAGCGCACATACAGGCGCCGCGCATATGCGCGGCGCCTGTTTCTGTCATGCAGCCTATTCTGC
>CAZPYW010000098.1:2913-5677 GCA_964590095.1 uncultured Oscillospiraceae bacterium
CTTTTTGACATGCGCAAACCCGATGCAGCTCTGCTGCATCGGGTTTGTCATTTCTCGGTTATTCCTCGCTGCGGTTCTCCTTCAGCCGTTCAAAGAAGCTTTTCTTTTTCGGCTGCGCGTCGTCGCCGCTGGATTCCTCCAGCTTGCGCAGCAGCTCTTTCTGCTCGCGCGTCAGCTTCTGCGGCGTTTCCACCACAACGGTGACAAACTGGTCGCCGCGCGTCTTATACCCCACATAGGGAATGCCCTTGCCGCGCAGACGGAACGTCGTGCCGGTCTGCGTCCCCTCGGGGATGGTATAGCGCACCTTGCCGTCCAGCGTGGGAACCTCAATGCTGGCGCCAAGCGCCGCCTGTGTAAATGTAATGGGCATCTCGCACAGCACATTTGCGCCGTCGCGCGTGAAGATCGGATGCTTGCGCACCGTGACCGTCACCAGCAGATCGCCGTTCGGCCCGCCGTTTGAACCGGCGTTGCCCTCATCACGGACGCGGAACGACTGTCCGTCGTCGATGCCGGCCGGAACCTTGACGCGCAGCGTCCGGTTGCGGCGCACCTTGCCCTTGCCCTTACAGACGGTGCAGGGATCCTTGATGATCTTGCCCTGGCCGCCGCACTTGGGACACGGCTGCGAGGACTGCATGGTCATACCCATGAAATTCTGCTGCGTGCGCACTGTGCCGCGGCCGCCGCAGTAGCTGCACGTTTCGGGCTGTGTACCCTCAAGACAGCCGCTGCCGTGGCAGGTGTTGCACTGCTCCACGCGGCCGTATGTGATCTCACGCTCACAGCCAAAGGCCGCGTCTTCAAACGTGATCTCGATCTCATTGACGACATTCTGCCCCTTGGTCGGGCCGTTTCTGCGCGCGGATGTACCGCCCGCCGCGCCGCCAAAGAAATCTCCGAAAATATCGCCCAGATCGCCAAAGCCGCCGAACCCGCCAAAGCCGCCGCCAAAGCCCGCATTGGGGTTAAAGTTGGGGTCAACGCCCGCGAAGCCGTACTGGTCATAGCGCGCCTTCTTATCGGGGTTGGAGAGCACCTCATAGGCCTCATTGACCTCTTTGAACTTCTCCTCTGCCGTCTTGTCGCCCGGGTTCTGGTCGGGGTGGTATTTCATCGCCAGCTTGCGATAGGACTTCTTGATCTCGGTATCCGATGCGTTCTTTTCTACGCCCAGTACCTCATAATAATCTCGCTTATTCTGATCTGCCATAGACTCTCACCTCAATTCCGGTGGTAAACAGCCGAATAGGGGCGGTCATCGCCGCCCCTGTTGGCTGAGATCGGTATCAGTTATCCTTGACCTCTTCATAATCGGCGTCTACCACGCCGTCATCGCCGCCCTGCGTGCCGCAGTTGTTGCAGTCGCCGCCGCAATTTGCGTTTGCGTCGCCCTGCGGCGCAGCATTCTGGTACAGCTTCTCGGACACGGCATAGAACGCCTTCTGCACGGCGTCGGTTGCTTCCTTGATGGCTGCAACGTCGCTGCCCTTGATGGTTTCCTTCAGCTTTTCGATGGCTTCCTTGACGGGTGCCTTTTCGCTTTCGGGAACCTTGTCGCCCATTTCGTTCAGCGTCTTCTCAGACTGATAGATGACCTGATCGGCTGCGTTGCGCGTATCGACCTCATCCTTGCGGGCCTTATCCTCGGCAGCGTACTGCTCTGCCTCCTTCACGGCCTTGTCGATGTCCTCCTTGGACAGGTTGGACGAGGCGGTGATGGTGATCTTCTGCTCAGCGCCGGTGCCAAGATCCTTTGCCGAAACGTTGACGATGCCGTTGGCGTCGATGTCAAACGTGACCTCGATCTGCGGTACACCGCGCGGTGCGGGTGCAATGCCGGTCAGCTGGAACTTGCCAAGTGTCTTGTTATAGGCAGCCATTTCGCGCTCGCCCTGCAGGACATGGACTTCAACCGAGGTCTGGTTGTCCGCAGCGGTCGAGAAGACCTGGCTCTTCTTGGTGGGGATGGTGGTGTTGCGCTCGATCAGCTTGGTGAACACGCCACCCATCGTTTCAATACCCAGCGACAGCGGGGTGACGTCCAGCAGGAGCAGACCCTTGACGTCGCCGCCAAGCACGCCGCCCTGGATGGCCGCGCCGACAGCCACGCACTCATCGGGGTTGATGCCCTTGAAGCCTTCCTTGCCGGTGAGCTTCTTGACCTCGTCCTGAACGGCGGGGATACGGCTGGAGCCGCCAACCAGAAGCACCTTGGAAATGTCGTTTGCCGTCAGACCGGCGTCGGACATGGCCTGCTTGACGGGGCCGACTGTGGCCTCGACCAGATGCGCAGTCAGCTCATTGAACTTTGCACGCGTCAGCGTGACGTCCAGATGCTTCGGGCCGGTTGCATCGGCGGTGATATACGGCAGGTTGATGCTGGTGCTGGTCACGCCGGACAGCTCGATCTTGGCCTTCTCGGCGGCCTCCTTCAGACGCTGCATGGCAACCTTGTCATTCGACAGGTCAATGCCGTCGGACTTCTTAAACTCGGAGACAAGATACTTCATGACGCACTCATCAAAGTCGTCGCCGCCCAGATGGGTGTTGCCGTTGGTGGCCAGAACCTCGATAACGCCGTCACCGATGTCCAGAATGGAAACGTCGAACGTGCCGCCGCCAAGGTCATAGACCATGATCTTCTGCTCGGCTTCCTTGTCAACACCATAGGCCAGCGCAGCAGCCGTCGGCTCGTTGATGATACGCTTGACCTCAAGACCGGCGATCTTGCCGGCATCCTTGGTGGCCTGACGCTGGG
>CAZPYW010000099.1:0-5624 GCA_964590095.1 uncultured Oscillospiraceae bacterium
CTCGTTTCCTGTTTGCTTCGCTATGCTTTTTCTGCCTTCAAAACAGCGTCGTACAGCAGGTTTTTGGCAAAGTCCGTATCTGCTGCGACCTGCCGGACGGCGTCCTTCTTTGAGGCGCCTGCCGCGATGGCATCAAGCGCCAGTGCCACAGCATCCTCCAGCGAGAGCGCCGCTTCTGCGACCGGCTGCGCGCCGTCCACGATCAGGACGAACTCGCCGCGCGGCGGCGTCTGCGCATACAGCGCGCACGCCTCGCCAAGTGTGGTACGAACGACCTGCTCGTGGAGCTTTGTCAGCTCACGGCAGAGGCTGATTCGCCGCTCTGCGCCAAAGGCTGCGGCAAGATCGTCCAGCGTCCGCGTCAGCTTGTGCGGCGCTTCATAAAAAATCATGGTGCGTGTTTCATTTTTCAGACCCGACAGGTGCTCCTGTCGGCTTTTTTTATTGATGGACAAAAAGCCCTCAAAGCAGAACCGCCCTGTCGGCAGGCCGGAAATACTCAGCGCGCTGATGGCGGCGCAGGGGCCGGGAATGGCGCTGATGGGGATGTCCGCCTCGCTGCACAGCCGGACAAGATCCTCGCCCGGGTCAGAGATAGCGGGGGAGCCTGCGTCGGAAACAAGCGCACACGTTTCGCCCGCAAGAATGCGCTGCACAATGCGCGGGCCGGATTCATTCTTATTGTGCTCATAATAGCTGACAAGCGGCTTTTTGATCTCCAGATAATTGAGCAGCTTCAGCGTGACGCGCGTGTCCTCGGCGGCAATAAAGTCCGCCTCGGCAAGCGTTTTGCGGCAGCGCGGCGAAATATCGCCCAGATTGCCGATGGGTGTGGGGACAAGATACAGCATGCCGGACATGGGTCAATCCTCCTGATGATAGATTCTGCGGTAGTCTGCGCCGGGCGCGCCGTCGGACTGGTAAAGGACAAGGTCAGGCTCAAGCGAAAGCCCCGCCTTGCCGCCAAGACGGCTTTCAAGCAGCACCAGACTGACCGGTGCGTCCGGCCGGTGGCGCACAAAGCGCAGCCGCTTTGGCTCAAGCGCGTGCTCGCGCAGCGCGCAGATGAGATCCGCAAGCCGTTCGGGCTTGTGGACAAGGAAGAAGCGCCCGCCGTACTTGAGCGACCACGCCGCACAGGCGCACAGCTCGCGCAGCGTGCAGGTGGCCTCGCTTCGTGCGGCGGCCAGTGCGCCGCTTTGGGCGGCTTTTCCGCTTGCGGTGGGGTAGTAGGGGGGATTTGCAGCAGCGGCGTCAAATGCGCCGTGCGGCAAAAGGGTGCGGTAATCGCGCAGATCGCCCTCACAGATCCGGAAGCGGTCTTCCAGCGCGTTGCGCCGCGCGTTTTCCCGCGCAAAATGGGCGGCCACGGATTGCAGCTCAACGCCGGTCACGCACGCATCGGGATGGCCTGCGCACAGCAGCAGACTCAGTGCGCCGCAGCCGCAGCCGAGATCACATACACGCGCCGCGCGCGGCAGGCGGCAAAAATCAGCCAGCACCATGGTGTCGGTGCTCAGGCGGAACTGATCGTCGGGGTATTCCAGATGGTAGCGCGCACAGAGCAGCTCGTCCATGGGTGATCCTTTCATAAATCGGCGGTGACAGCAAGCGAGCCTGTGCCAGGCACAGGCTCGCTGCCATGTACGGAATTACTCCTCGGAGATCGCGTCGTTGGGGCACTCTGCGGCACAGGTACCGCAGCTTACACACTCATCGGCGTTGATGACGTACTTGTCATCGCCTTCGGTGATGATGCCGAGGGGGCAAGCATCCGCGCAAGCGCCGCACTTGACGCAAGCGTCGCTGATTACATAAGCCATAATTGCACCTCCATGTATTTATGCGCTTTTATTCTATCATGCTTTTTGAAAAATGCAAATGTTAATTCTGTAAACGCCGCACAAAAACGATATTTTTTGAGATGGTCGTATAAAATGACCGCGCGGCGGCGACAATCCACTTGAAATGACGGACAGCGGGAGGGGAATCAGACGAAAATAACGCCGTTTTCTGACCAGATGCAATCCGTACTGCACCGTGCGTACACCCATGCGCGCCGGCTGGGGCACAGCTATGTCGGGACGGAGCATCTGCTTTTAAGCGTGCTGTCGCACGAGCGGCTTCCGGCGGCGGGGGTGCTTTGCCGCTGCGGCTGGGAGGCAGAGACATTTACGTGCCTGCTGCTGGCCGAGACGGGACGCGGCAGTGCGCGGCTGCCGCTGGTGCAGGGGCTTTCGCCGCACGCAAAAAAGGTGCTGCGTCAGGCGCAGTGTGAGGCACAGCGGCTTTGTGCGCAGAGCCTTACGCCCGAGCATTTGCTGCTGGCGCTCTCGCGTGAAGAAAGCTGCACGGCAAGTGAAATTCTCATACGCGGCGGCGCAGATCTGAACTGTGTCTTTTCCGACACGCTCAGCGCGCTGCACAGCAGTGCGCAGCTGCATGGTGACAGGAGGGAAACAACAACGAGATTGCTGGAACTGTATTGTGAAAATATGCTGGAAAAAACGGCGCGGATGGAGCCGGTGATTGGACGCGAGAATGAGCTTGCGTCGGTCATCCAGGTGCTGTGCCGCAAAAATAAAAACAACCCCGCACTGATCGGAGAGCCGGGCGTGGGCAAGACGGCCATTGTGGAGGGACTTGCGCAGCGCATTGCAGCGGGCAGCGTGCCGGAGCAGCTGCGGTGCAAGCGGCTGCTCAGTCTCAATATGGCCAGCGTCCTGGCGGGGACAAAGTACCGTGGTGAGTTTGAAGAGCGCATCCGCGACATTCTGGTGGAGATCCGGCGTTGCGGGAATGTGATCCTGTTTGTCGACGAGATGCACACCATTGTCGGCGCGGGCAGCGCCGAGGGCGCGATCGACGCGGCAAACCTGTTAAAGCCCGCGCTTGGGCGCGGCGAATTACAGATGATCGGCGCGACCACGCTGGAGGAATACCGGAAGCACATCGAAAAGGACGCCGCGCTGGAGCGGCGGTTCCGGCCGGTGCTTGTGCGCGAGCCGACGCAGGCAGAAACGAAGACGATTTTACTGGGACTGCGCGCCGGACTGGAGCAGCATCACCATCTGCGCATCAGCGAGGAGGCAATTGACGCTGCGGTTGCGCTTTCGTGCCGGTATATCACCGAGCGGTTTCTGCCCGACAAGGCGCTGGATCTGCTGGATGAAAGCGCGGCACGCGTGCTGCTGCGTCAAAGCGCCCGCGGCGGCGGGCGCGCGTTTGAGAAAAAGCGGCTACAGCTGACGCAGGAGCTGGAGCAGGCCGTTTCAAGCGGCGCATATGAGCGCGCGGCAAGTCTGCGTGACCGGTTACAGGGGCTGATGCGCCAGCAGATGGGCGAGGTACACGCGCTGCGCGGCCGCGTGCTGGACAGAAACGATATTGCAGAAGCCGTATCTGTGCGAACCGGCATTCCGGCGGGAAAGCTGACGCAGGGTGAGCGCGAGCGGATTTTGACGCTGGAACAGACGCTTTCACAGCGCATCATCGGGCAGGAGGACGCGGTGGCGGCGGTTGCACGCGCGGTGCTGCGCGGCCGGACGGGTCTGCGCGACGGCGGAAGACCGGCGGCGTCGATGCTGTTTATGGGACCGTCGGGTGTGGGCAAGACCGAGCTGTGCAAGGCACTGGCCGACTGCGTGTACGGAAGCCGCGATGCGCTTATCCGCATCGACATGACCGAGTATATGGAGCCAAACTCCGTCACGCGCCTGATCGGCGCGCCGCCCGGGTATATCGGCCACGATGAGGGCGGGACGCTGACAGAAAAGGTACGCAGACGGCCATACAGCGTGGTGCTGTTTGACGAGCTGGAAAAGGCACACCGCGACGTGTGCGGGCTGCTGCTGCAGATCATGGAGGACGGCATTCTGACGGATTCGGTCGGCAGGACGGTGGACTTTAAGAATACCATGATCGTCATGACCTCAAACATTGGCAGCGGGCAAAGCGGCAAGGGCGGCCTTGGCTTTTCACCGGACAGTGCGGCAGAGCGCGCACAGACGCTGCTGCGGCAGTATCTCAGTGTGGAATTTCTGGGACGCATCGACTGCATCGCGCAGTTTCGCGCGCTGGGCGAGCGCGAGCTGGAACAGATCGCCGGACAGCAGCTTACGCGTCTTGTGCAGAAAGCGGCAGAGCGGGGAATACGGTTACAGATCGACGGCGCAGCGGCGTCGGTTCTGGCGCGGCAGTGCGCGCGTGAGGACAGCGGCGCGCGCAGTCTGCGCAGACGCATTCAGGACACGGTGGAATCCGCCCTGGCCGAGCGGCTGCTGCGCGGAGAAGAAAAAGCGCCGCTTTTGCTTCGTCCGTGCGGCGAAGGGCTGGAGCTGGTGGAGCAGAAGGCCGTGACAGGGTGAAAACTGACATGCACGGGCATATTTTGTGGTGTGCTCTGTGCGAAACACAAGCTGTGCCGGATGGCGGAAAATGGCCGTCCGGCACGGCTTTTTCGATTATAGAATAAATGTTCTAAAATTAGAAAAGCACGGTGAAATTGCCCAAAAATCAAAGAAATTTTTGCTCAGAAATTTTTGAAAAAGGGGTTGCATTTTATGTCAACGAACTATATTATATTATTGAAGTGGAGCAAAGTGGAGTAAAAAAGATTAAAGTGGAGCCTGAAAGGAGCGTGAGGGAATGTACGGAAAATATAAACACACCGTTGACCCCAAGGGTCGTCTGTTCGTCCCCTCAAAGCTGCGCGAAGAGCTTGGCGATGTCTTCTACGTCACGGTCGCTCCGGACAAGTGTCTGTCGGTCTATACCAGTGAGGGCTGGCAGCAGATTATGGATAAGTACAACGCGCTTCCGATCTCTCAGGCAAGGAAAATGCGTTTTCTCTTTGCAAATGCCGCCAAGTGTGAGCCGGATAAGCAGGGACGCTTCCTCATCCCCACCGAGCTGCGGCAGTATGCCGGTCTTGAGCAGGAGGTCACCTTCATCGGCCAGGGCGGCCGCGCCGAGATCTGGAACAGCGAAACGTATGAGGCACAGGAGCAGGAGATGCTCACGCCCGAGAATCTGGCGGCTACAATGGAGGAGCTTGGCTTCTGATGGAGTTTTCACATAGATCGGTCCTGTTGGACGAGTGTATACAGGCGCTGAATATCCGGCCGGATGGCATCTATCTGGACGGCACGCTGGGCGGGGCGGGACATTCGCTTGAGATCTGCCGCCGCCTGATCGGCGGGCATCTGATCGGCGTTGACCGCGACACCGTGGCGCTTGCGGCGGCAGAGAAGCGGCTGCGCGCGCACCAGAGCAAGATCACGCTGGTACACGATAATTTTGCAAACCTTGACGGCATTCTCAGCAGCCTTGGGCTTGAGGCAATCGACGGAATGCTGTTTGATCTTGGCGTTTCATCGCCGCAGCTGGATGACGGCTCGCGCGGGTTTTCGTATATGACCGATGCGCCGCTGGACATGCGGATGAACCGCGACGATACGCTAAGCGCGTATGAGATCGTCAATAACTGGCCGCGCGAGGAGCTGCGCAGGATCCTGTTTGAGTATGGCGAGGAGCGCTATGCGCCGCTGATCGCGGCCGCGATCGAGCGGGTGCGCAGCGACCATCCCATCGACACCACACAGGAGCTTGTCCGTGTGATCAAA
>CAZPYW010000100.1:0-5544 GCA_964590095.1 uncultured Oscillospiraceae bacterium
GCCGGTATCCTGAAGATGCCGATGATCCTGCGTATGTCTGTTGGCGCAAAATACGGCGCACAGCACTCTCAGGACTGGGTTGCCATCGTTTCCCACATCCCCGGCCTCAAGGTCTTCTTCCCGGCTACGCCGTATGAGGCCAAGGGCATCATGCAGGCTGCGCTCAACGGCACCGATCCCTGCGTCATCTTTGAGTCGCAGAGAATCTATGGCAAGGGCGAAGAATTCCACGAGGGCGGCGTTCCCGCGGAAGAGTATGAATGGGTTCCCGGCGCTGTCAACAAGGTTCGCGACGGCAAGGATCTCACCATCCTCACCATCGGCGCAACGCTGTATCGTGCGGTCGACGCGGCAAAGACGCTGTCTGAAAAGTACGGCGTAGAGGCCGACGTCATCAACATGCCGTCTCTGGTACCGCTGGATTACACCGACATCATCGCCTCCGTCAAGAAGACCGGCCGTGTTGTTCTGGCCTCTGACGCCTGTGTCCGCGGCACGTTCCTCAATGAGATCGCACAGAACATTTCGACCATGTGCTTCGACTATCTGGATGCGCCTCCCGTTGTTGTCGGCGCGCGCAACTGGATCACCCCGCCGCATGAGTTCGACAAGTACTTCTTCCCGTATGCCGAGTGGATCGTGGACGCGGTCAATGCCCGCCTGCTGCCGCTGGACGGCTATGAGAGCAAGTTCACCGCCGACGATGCGGAGATCATCCGCCGCAATAAGCTGGGGGTCTAAGATGAACGACCTCCGGAAGATCAAGGCTGTTGTTTTTGATCTGGACGGAACGCTTCTGAATACCATACTGGATATCGGTGCAGGTGCCAATACGGCCCTGCACCGTTCCGGTCTGCCGGAGCATTCGATCAGCGAGTATCGTCGTCTGGTCGGACACGGCATTCGCGCACTGTTCCGTCTGGCTGTCCCCGAGGGGACAAGCGACGATGTCTACAATGAGGCACTGGCGTACTATCTGCGCTATTACCCCGAGCACTGCACCGATCATACGGAATATTTCCCGCAAATCATGCAGATGCTCAAGACGCTTTCCGCGCACGGCCTGCGCCTGGGCGTGCTGTCCAATAAGACGGAGGCGACCAGCCGCAGGATTATCTCGCATTTCTTTGCAGATGTACCCTTTGAGCTGGTCTGGGGCAATAACGGCGAACGGCCGCTCAAGCCGCAGACGGATGCGGGCTTTGCACTGTGTGAGGCGCTTTCGCTCAGACCGGATGAGATCGCCTACGTCGGTGACGGCGACACGGACATGGAATTTGCGTCAAAGATGGGCTTTTTTGCCCTTGGCGTGACGTGGGGCTACCGTGATCGTGACGAGCTGCTTGCCGCAGGCGCCGATGTCCTTGCGGACAGCGCCGACCAGATCATAACGCTTCTTGGGTTATAAAAAGCACGCCATCGCAGATGGCGTGCTTTTTCAGCGCCGCACACTTTACGTGCGCTTTTTTTGCCCTTTTGGCGCAAAAATGCCGCCATTTGGCGGCAAAAGCGCCGCGCTTGCGCGCGGCGCGGGCTGTGCATACTGCGCACAGGTCAGCTGATGCTGTTTTTCTGGTCGCGGCGGCGAAACAGCAGCGTCACGCACCACAGTCCTGCCAGTCCGACCAGCGCATAGACCACACGGCTGAAGCCGGCTGTCTGTCCGCCGAAAATCCACGCCACCAGATCAAAGCGCGCAAAGCCGACCAGACCCCAGTTTACCGCGCCGATGATGACCAGAATCAGAGATAATACGTCCATATGACCGCTCCTTTTGTTTTCTGACTGGTGATAGTATACACGTTTTTTGGCTTTTCATCCGCGTTCGTAAAATCCGCGAAAAAACGTATTGCTTTTGGCGCGGGATCCTGTATAATATTTATGGAATCTTCCATTTTTTAAGGCTCGATAAAAAATTTTCAGTTCCGCGAAAGGAGCGGTTGCGATGTATATTACCTGTCTTGACCTTGAGGGCGTTCTGGTGCCCGAAATCTGGATTGCGTTTGCTAAGGCAAGCGGCATTCCCGAGCTTTCCCGTACCACACGCGATGAACCCGACTATGAAAAGCTGATGTACTGGCGGCTTGACATCCTGCGGCAGCATGGCCTTGGCCTGCGTGAGATTCAGGACGTGATCGCCACGATCGATCCGCTTGACGGTGCGCGTGAGTTTATGGACAGGCTGCGCGCAACGACGCAGGTCGTCATCCTCAGCGATACCTTTGCGGAATTTGCAAAGCCGCTGATGCAGAAGCTTGGCTGGCCGACGATTCTGTGTAATTCCCTGGTTGTCTCGCCCGATGGGACGATCACCGATTTCACCATGCGCTGCGACCACTCCAAGCTGACCACGGTTCGTGCGCTGCAATCCATTGGCTATCAAACCATCGCAGCCGGTGACAGCTATAACGACCTTGAGATGATCGAGGCCAGTCACGCGGGCTTTTTGTTCCGCAGCACCGAAAAAATCAGACACGATCACCCGCACCTTCCGGCGTTTGAGACGTATGATGCGCTGTATTCCGGCATCTGCGATGCAATGCGCTGAGACTGACATGTAGCTTTCGACGCGGTGCGTCGTTTATCAATTATGACAGAAAGGTGATACAATCATGAACGCATTTTTACCCGCTGATATCCTGATGCCCAGGACTGACCACATGGAAAAGTGGGCGGTCATCGCCTGTGACCAGTTCACATCCGACAGCGCCTATTGGGACCGCGTTCGCAAAAACGCCGAGGGCGCCGTCTCTACGATCAACCTGATTCTGCCCGAGGCCGAGCTTGGCACGGACAAAGAGGCTGCGCACACCCAGCTGATCAACGCCACCATGAAGCAGTACATGGATGATGATGTGTTTACCACCTATCCCAACAGTCTGGTCTATGTCGAGCGCACGCTGGAAAACGGCTCAATCCGCATGGGTCTGGTCGGTGCGGTCGATCTGGACGCATACGACTATTCCATCGGTGCGACCAGTGCCATCCGCGCGACCGAGCGCACCGTGGCCGAGCGTATCCCGCCGCGTCAGCGCGTGCGTCGTGACGCGCCCATCGAGCTGCCGCACATTCTGATGCTCTGTGATGACCACGATCAGGTTCTGATCGAGCCGATCGCCGCGAAGAAGGACAGACTGAAAAAGCTGTATGATTTTGATCTGATGGAGGGCGGCGGCCACATCACCGGCTGGCTGGTCGAGGGCAAGGATGTCGAAGACTTCAACGCCGCACTTGCGCACTACAGCGAAACGGTGGGCGAGAAGTACACCGGCCTGAAGGGCGTGCCGATGGTCTTTGCCGTCGGTGACGGCAACCACTCGCTGGCCACGGCAAAGAGCTGCTATGAAGAGCTGAAGAAGAACCATCCGGATGAGGATCTTTCCAACCATCCCGCGCGCTATGCACTGGTCGAGCTGGAAAATATCCACGATCCGGCACAGGTGTTTGAGCCGATTCACCGTGTTATCTTCAAGACCGAGCCGCAGAAGCTGCTCAAGGCGCTGGAAGAAAGCTGCTGTGCAGACGAGGGCTTCCCCGTCAAGTGGTACATCGGCGAGCAGAGCGGCACGATCGTGCTGGACAAGAACAAGGGCGAGCTGGCAGTTGGCGTTTTGCAGCATTTCCTGGATGAATATCTGAAGGAGCATGCAGGCGAGATCGACTACATCCACGACGATGATGCACTGATCGACCTTGCAAAGCAGGAAAACGCCATTGGCTTCCTGCTGCCCGCGATGGAGAAAAGCCAGCTCTTCCGTGGCGTGATCGCAGATGGCATCCTGCCGCGCAAGACCTTCTCCATGGGTCACAGCCGCGAAAAGCGTTATTATCTGGAGGGTAGAAAGATCAAGTAATGCAGATCCTGACCGAAAGTGCGTTTGCAAAAGTAAATCTGACGCTCGACGTGCTTGCGCGCCGCGCCGATGGCTATCACGACATCATGTCGGTGGAGCAGGCCATCTCGCTGCGTGATGACGTTGTGCTGAATGTGGAAACCGGACGGCGCTGGGCGCTGCACTGCTACCGCGAGGTATCGACAGATGACGCGCAGCAGCCGCAGCTTTGCACCGAAGACCTGCCGCAGGGACGCGACAATCTGGCGTGGAAGGCCGCCGAGGTTTTCTTTGCGCGGACAGATCTTGACCCGCACGGGCTTGAAATTTTCATCAATAAGCGCATTCCCATGCAGGCGGGGCTCGGCGGCGGGAGCGCCGACGCCGCAGCTGTGCTGCGCGCGCTCAATCGCCACTATGACTATCCGCTGTCGGTTCCGGCGCTGTGCGAGCTGGGCTTCTCTGTCGGCGCGGATGTGCCGTTCTGCGTCATGGGCGGGACTGCGCTGGTCGAGGGCAGAGGCGAGCTTCTGACCAGACTGTGCGAGGCACCTGAGATGTATTTTGTCGTCTGCAAGCCGGATTTCTCGGTTTCCACACCGGAAATGTACCGGAAAATCGATGAAAGCGGCGTTGCAAAGCGCCCTGAGCACAAGGTGCTGATGAGCAATTTGCAGCGCGGCGACCTGCTGGGCATCGGCGGGAGCCTGTGCAATGTCTTTGAGCCGCTTGTCATGGCCGAGCATTTTGACATCAACTTTATCAAGTCCATGATGTATACCTATGGCGCGTATGGCGCGCAGATGACCGGCTCCGGCTCTGCCGTATTCGGCATCTATGACTCGTTTGAGTATGCGACCGTTGCCTGTACGATGCTGCGCGACAAATATACGCAGGTATACCTGGCAAGAAATGTCTGACAAATCCGTATAAGCCTTAAAAACACCGTCCATACTGCTGATATACAGCAAGAAGGGCGGTGTTTTTTTGAAAAAACGAATGATTTGCATCTTTGTACTATTTGCGGCGGTACTTACACTCACACTCAGCGCTGCGGCGCTGCTGCAGCGCGACCAGCAGCGGCTGGCGGAAAAGCTCATCCGGCTGCACGTTGTCGCGCGCTCCGATTCGGCGCACGATCAGGCTGTCAAGCTGGCCGTCCGCGACGCGGTACTGGCAGAGGCAGAAAGGCTGACAGCCGGAGCGGCTGCGCCGCGCGCCGCGCTGGCGGCAGGGCTGGATGAAATTGCACACGCTGCCGAGCAGACGCTCACCGCGCTGGGCGAGGATGTGCAGGTGCAGGTTCGGCTGGGAAAAGAGCGCTTTTCCACGCGCGTGTATGACACCTTTTCGCTTCCGGCGGGCGTGTATGAGTCGCTTCGTGTGACGATTGGAGAGGGGAACGGACACAACTGGTGGTGCGTTGTCTTTCCGTCACTCTGCATGACGGCGTCGATGGACGAGCTGGAGCTTGCAGCCGAGGCCGCCGGCTTTTCCGGACAGGAGCTGCGGCTGATCACGGGCGAAGGCGGGGGATATGTCGTCCGCTTCAAGCTGCTTGAGCTGCTGCAGCAGCTGAAAGCCGCGCTCTTTTCCTAGATAAAACGATATCGGCATTCAGGCGGACACGTTGTGTCCGCTTTTTGTGTGCCCATTCGTGCGTTGCGGTTGCCCAATGTGCGGAAACTGTGGTATAATGGTGCTGCGCAGG
>CAZPYW010000101.1:0-5522 GCA_964590095.1 uncultured Oscillospiraceae bacterium
TGCCGCGCTTGCGCGCGGCATAAAGCAGACCCGCCGCGGGGGTAGCGGCGGGTCTGCGGGACTTCTCAGGGGGTTATTGGGATTTGTATTACTTCGCTGCGGCCTTGGCGGCAGCCTTTTCCTTCTTCTCGCGCTCGAGACGGGAGATCCACATTGCGCAGGTGGCGTCGCCCGTGATGTTCAGCGTGGTACGACCCATGTCAAACAGCTTGTCGACACCGGCGATGATGGCAATGCCCTCGACCGGCAGACCAACCTGCGTCAGAACCATAGCCAGCATGATCATGCCCGCGCCGGAGACACCGGCGGTACCAACGGATGCCAGCGTTGCGGTCAGGACGATCATGGCCATGTCGCCCAGACCCAGATCAACACCATAGCAGCATGCGATGAAGACGGTGCAGACAGCCTGATAGATAGCCGTGCCGTCCATGTTGATGGTTGCGCCCAGCGGCAGGACGAATGCGCTGATCTCGGGCTCAGCACCCATCTTGTTGCAGCATTCGATGTTAATGGGCAGCGTTGCGTTGGAGGAGGTCGTCGTGAAAGCGGTGATCATGGCCGGTGCGATGCCCTTGAAGAACTTGATGGGGCTCATCTTGGAGAGGAAACGAACCGACAGGCCATAGACCACGACAACATGGATGATATAGCCCAGGTAGGCAACACCGATGATCAGCGCCAGCTTGCCGATGATCTGCGGGCCGTTGACAGCAACCACGTTTGTCATCAGGCAGAAGACACCATAGGGCGTGAAGCTGATGATCATCATCATGATCTTCATGATGACCTCTTCGGCGCAGTTGATGAGCTCACCGATCTTGGCGCCCTTTTCGCCGGAGGCCAGAACGCCGGCGCCAAGGAAGATGGCGATGACGATGACCGGCAGCATGTCGGCGTTGACCATGGGCTTGAAGAAGTTATCGGGGAAGATGTTGACAATGACCTGCATGACGCTGGGCGCTTCCTTGGCCTCATACGCCAGCTCGCCAAGCTCGGCAGAGGGCAGCGGGGTGAATGCGCCCTTGAACAGGTTGACCAGAACCAGGCCGATGACAACGGCCAGCGCGGTGGTGATCATGTAGTAAACAAAGGTTTTCAGACCAACGGAGCCGACGCGCTTGAGATCCTGCAGCGAGATTACGCCGTCGGCGATGGAGAACAGAACAACGGGAACAACAAGGAACTTCAGGAGGTTGACGTAGATCGTGCCAATGGGCTTGATCCATTCGGTGGTGAACTCACCATGGCCGGTAAAGGCAAAGATGAGGCCGACGATGATACCGATCGCCATGCCGATAAAGATTTTTAACGGCAGACTCAGTTTCTTCTTTTCTTTCATACATACTCTCCTTTTTCATCGGGGGAAATCCCCCTTTTTATGGTATTTAGAATAGCACGGAATTACGATTCTGTAAAGGCATTGCGACGAATCTTAACGCGTTTTTAACGCCGTTTTTGTGCAATATGCACACAATTCAGCAAGAAACCACAAAAACGCGTGCGTCAAGTCGTTTTTCCGTTTCATTTCCGTAAAGATTCCATCCAAATGCGTAAAGATGGCGTAAATCGTCGCGCAGAGGACTTGCAATCCCTGCCAGTACAGGCGTATTCTGGATACAGCACAGGCGGCGTTCCGTTTCCATAGATCGCACCAGTTGTAAAATTCTCTCATTTTTTCATGCACTCTCACAAATACTCTCACAAGCTCTCCCCTCCGCCGCCACGCTCCTGCGGGAGCACAGAAAGCCGCCGTCAGCTGACGGCGGCTCCTTTTTATTCATGCTTGTTCATGCAGCCGCACATGGGTACGCTTTTGTTGCAGCCCCGCGCAGCGTTTGCCGCTTTGCGCATCATTGGCAAAATGCGCCGTAAACGCCAATATGCACCCCAGACGTTCAACACGAATGGGGTGCATATTTTGGTACATATCCATACTTCCGGACGTCTGTCCGGCCATACCCGCAGACAGCCTTTCGGGGCTTACTCGGTGATCTCGCGGATTGAGCGGAAGCGCAGCTGGTTCAGCGGCAGACCGGTCTTGTTGGCAACGATGGCCATCAGCATGGCAGCAGTCTTGTCGGGAACATCGTACAGCTTAAGCTCACCTGCGGTGCCGGGAGCCTCAGCCTTGGGCGCAGCGGGTGCAGCGGCAGCCTGCACAGGTGCAGACGCAGCGGTCTCGGGCTTCTGCTTGCTTTCCTTGGCGCGCATGATCTTGCCGGCGATCTGTGTGACCCACATCAGGAGAATCAGGCCAAAGAAAACAACGGCCATACCGAGCACGACGATCAGTCCGGCGGTGCCAACGCTGACCTTGGTCATTGCCTCATTGATTAAAAACATCATGTAAACAACCTCCTATGGGCGCATGTCACTGCGCCAAGCTGCCTTTCATTATATGCGATAAGGCCGTTAATTTGGCGTTAAAAGAATTGCGCCATATGACAAATTTCCCGCCGCATAATTGGCAAAGACGACCAGATATCCGGCCGCAGCGCCTCCAGAAGCCCTGTATATTGCCCGCATATCCGCGGAAGCAGCGCCGTCTTTGCGATAGAAACAGAACTGCCCAGGCCATACGGTCTGGGCAGTTCTGTTTGAGAAGGATATGTAAAACGCGCAGGCGCGTTTCACGCAAACGGGTCACACAGAGAACAGCAGCTTGCAATAGGTCGGCACCGGCCAGTAGTCCGCGCTGACCAGCGTTTCCAGATGGTCGATGCACTCGCGTACACGGTTCATGGCCACAAAAATCACATCGTGGCAATAGTGCATCTCGGCCTCGGCATCCAGTGCGGGCGACATGGTGTCCAGCGCCGTTTTCAGCTCGGCGCAGCGGTCAAGCAGATCCTCTTCCAGCTTGCTGATCGACTCGGCCAGCGCCGTTTCCACGCGGCATGCGCACGCAGGCAGTGCGGCGCGCTTATGCACAATCGCACCGCAGAGCATGTCGCAATAGGAAATCGCCGCGCCCAGCAGATCATGCTGGACGATATCGACCAGTGTGGCGGCCTCAATGCGGATGATCTTGGAATAGCTCTCCATGTGGATCTCATGCCGCGCCAGCATCTCCTCGCGTGAGAGCACGCCGTTTCGCACCATCAGATCGATATTTTTCTGCATGACATAGGTGTCCAGCGCATCGGCCGTGTTTGGCAGATTGCTCAGTCCGCGGCGCGCGGCCTCATCGACCCATGCCTGCTCATAGCCGTTGCCGCCAAAGAGAATGCGGCGGTGCGCCGTAAGCGACGACTTGATCAGCGTATGCAGCGCCTCTTCAAAGTTTGCCGCGCCCTCCAGCTGGTCTGCATAGCGTCCCAGCGTGTCGGCCATGATGGTGTTGAGCACGATGTTCGGCCCCGCAATGGACTGGCTGGAGCCAAGGCTGCGGAACTCAAACTTGTTGCCGGTAAAGGCCACGGGCGAGGTGCGGTTGCGGTCTGTCGTATCCTGCGGAATGGTGGGCAGCACGTCCACTCCAATGCGCAGCGCGCCCTTGACGCGGTCGGTATAGTTGGTGTCATCCACGATCGAATCAATGATGGCCGTCAGCTCATCGCCCAGATAGATGGAAATGATGGCGGGCGGCGCCTCCTGCGCGCCCAGACGGTGGTCGTTTCCGGCAAAGGCAACCGAGCAGCGCAGCAGCTCCTGATACCGGTCAACGCCCTCGACCAGTGCCGTCAGAAACAGCAGGAACTGCGCATTCTGACTGGGTGTTTTTCCGGGCGCAAAGAGATTTTTGCCCGTGTCGGTACAGAGCGACCAGTTGTTGTGCTTGCCGCTGCCGTTGACGCCGGCAAAGGGCTTTTCATGCAGCAGACAGACCAGCCCGTGCCGGTCGGCCACCTTTTTCATGACCTCCATGGTCAGCTGGTTGTGGTCGCACGCGGTGTTGCAGTCGCAGTAGACCGGTGCCATCTCATGCTGGCTGGGCGCGACCTCGTTGTGCTTTGTCTTGGCCAGAATGCCAAGCTTCCAAAGCTCCTCGTCCAGCTCCTGCATAAAGGCGGCCACGCGCGGGCGAATGGAGCCAAAGAAGTGGTCATCCAGCTCCTGTCCCTTGGGCGGCTTTGCGCCAAACAGCGTCCGGCCGCACAGGCGCAGATCCTCACGCGCCTCAAATACGGCCTTGTCCACCAGAAAATATTCCTGCTCCGCGCCGACCTGCGGCGTGATCTTTCTGGACTGCGTGTCGCCAAACAGGCGCATGATGCGCAGCGCCTGACGGCTGAGCACCTCGCATGAGCGCAGCAGCGGCGTCTTATTGTCCAGCGCCAGACCCGAATACGAGCAGAAAACCGTTGGGATATACAGACTGCCGTCCTTGATAAAGGCAAAGGCCGTGGGGTCCCACGCGGTATAGCCGCGCGCCTCAAACGTGGCGCGCAGGCCGCCGGAGGGGAACGACGACGCGTCCGACTCGCCGCGCACCAGCTCCTTGCCCGAAAATTCCATCACAGCGCGCGAACGGCCGACGGGCGAAATAAAGCCGTCGTGCTTTTCGGCGGTCACGCCGGTCATGGGCTGGAACCAGTGGGTGTAGTGCGTTGCACCATGGTCAAGCGCCCAGTTTTTCATGCCGTCCGCGATCTCATTTGCCACCTGAAGCGAAAGCGGCTGGCCGTTTTGCAGACACGAGCGCCACGCGTCCATGGTCTGCTGCGGCAGATACTGCGCCATCGCGTCCTCGTGAAATACACAGCTGCCAAACAGTTCCGGAATTCGGTTTGCGGAATCCGTCATGCCATCGCCTCCAGTTCGGGTCATAAATTATGGTTTATTCTATCGCCTGCGCGGCACAAAATCAATAGATAAGGCGACAAAAGTTTGACTCGGTAAATCGAAAAAATATACAGAGCTGTCAAAAACATGAAAGCTCGCGTTTTTTCACTTCCAATCCGGCCGCAAACCTGATAAAATATGAAAACTACCCCCTGCTGAAAAAGCGGAAAAGGAGCACAATATGAAGCTTTTGATCGCCTCAGACCTGCACGGCTCAGCGCACTTTACCAAACTCCTGCTTGCGCGCTATCATGAGGAACACGCACAGCGGCTGGTGCTGTTGGGCGACATTTTATATCACGGCCCGCGCAACGACCTGCCCATGGGCTATGCACCAAAAGAGGTCATCGCGCTGCTTGACCCGCTTGCGCCGCAGCTTCTGGCCGTGCGCGGCAACTGCGACTGTGAGGTCGACCAGATGGTGCTGCACTTCCCCATTCTGGCGGACTACGGCTTTTTGCTGCTGGATGGGCATGCGGTCTATCTGACGCACGGCCATGTCATCAACCAGTCCAATCCCCTGCCGTTTGCACAGGGCGACATCCTGCTGCACGGCCATACGCACATCCCCGCGTGTGAGGACTGCGGCACGTTCCGTTATCTCAACCCCGGCTCGGTCTCCATCCCCAAGAACAACACGCCGCACAGCTATATGACGTATGAAGACGGCGTTTTCCAGTGGAAGGATCTTTTGGATGGCAAATGCTATCAAAGCTGGGCGCTTGCATAACGCG
>CAZPYW010000102.1:0-5504 GCA_964590095.1 uncultured Oscillospiraceae bacterium
GACACCGGTCACGGCTTGCAGTTTTTACACGCGGTGTATCCCATATCCGCGACAGCAGTACGCGTGCCTGTCACATACTCCCTGTTCTCATCACGCATCTGATCGATCGATGAGCAGCTCTGGCAGTGGAACTTGCGTGTGCTGGTGTTGAGTACGTAAGTTTCGACGCTTTCCTCTGTTGTACCGACCGTTACCAGCGCGGCGGCCTCATCATCCGCTACATCGTCCTGTGAAATCCAGACGTCGGGATCCTTGGCAGCAGCAACAGGGGACGGGATCGGTTTGTGATCGCTTGCCTCGATTTTGGGAACAAGCATGTGCGCAGCGGCCACGACCGCCACAGAAAGCAAAAGCGTGGCCAGAATCAGAAACCACGGCCGCGCATAAAACGGCCTGACATGCGGAACGGCTTCCGGCTCGTCATCGGGGAATTCATCCAGACAGCCGCTGAGCGTCAGAAACAGGCCAGGCACAAAGAGCAAAAATGCGTACAGATAAAGCGTGGCCACGACGGCGCAGACGGCGAACAGAATCAGTCCAACGCCGATCACGATGCGGCGCAGACGATGTTGAAAGGCCATCACATCAACTCATTTCTGTCAAATAGCGACATATGAGACAGAAATAGAAAGACACCGGAATTTGAATTCCGGTGCTTTCTTTTTTGCGCCGGCTGTCTTTTGCGCTTGGCGCGCAAAAAATTTTTTTCTGATGCTTAAACTTCATATCAGAAAATGTACAGTGAAATTTTGCTGATATTAAAAGGAAAAATAAAATCTTAAAGAATAAAAGTATAGAATACAGTCTAAACTACGTTCTCTATTCCATTCTGCAAAGAGATGTGATATAATCGCAGCAATCGAAAACACGGTAAGACAATACCGCGCTAAAGTGTGAAACGAGGCAGTCTTCCGTGGAGAAAAGGAGAGAGCATCATGGGTTCTGAAAATTTACAGCATCTGGTCGCTATGATCATCTACATGGGCGCGGTCGTTTTGATCGGCGTTTACTTCTCCAAGCGCGCCAACCGCAACGCTGAGGCCTATTTCCTGGGCGGCCGTTCGCTGGGGCCGTGGGTTGCGGCGTTCAGCGCCGAGGCCTCGGATATGTCCGGCTGGCTGCTGATGGGTCTGCCCGGACTTGCCTACTGGACGGGGCTTGCTGAGGCGGGCTGGACGGCCATTGGTCTGTTTGTCGGTACGTATTTTAACTGGCTCATCGTTTCCAAGCGTCTGCGCCGGTATAGTGAGCGGCTGAATGCCATCACCATTCCCGGGTTTTTCTCGCGCCGCTTCCATGAGAAGAACAACCTGATTCAGCTGATCTCGTCGCTGTTTATCATCGTGTTTTTTACCGTCTATGCGGGACAGTGTCTGGCCTCGTGCGGCAAGCTGTTTGTGAACCTGTTTGACCTGCAATACCATGAGATGATGATTCTTGCGGCGGTATTCGTCCTGCTGTACACCTTCCTTGGTGGATTCTTGGCAGAAAGTGCATCTGATTTTATGCAGGCAATCGTCATGGTAGTGTCGCTGGTTGCCATTCTGGCGCTTTCGGTTGCAAATGCGGGCGGCATCAAGGCTGTGCTTGAAAATGCGCGCTCGATCGACGGCTATCTCTCGCTGACTGCGGTTGCCTCGCCCTCGACCACAGAGGCGGGGAGCTTTGGCGCAGGGAGCGGCTACAGCGTGCTCTCGATCGCATCGAGTCTTGCGTGGGGACTTGGCTACTTTGGTATGCCGCAGGTTCTGCTGCGCTTCATGGGCATTCGCTCTGAGGGCGAGCTGACCCGCTCGCGCCGTGTGGCCTGCATCTGGCTGTTCATCTCCATGTGCGCCGCGCTGCTGATCGGCATTGTCGGACGCAGCGTCCCCGGCGTCAATTATCTGTCGAATGCAGCGGCTGAGAATATTTTCATCGATACGGCTGTGACGTTCCTGCCCCCGCTGCTGGCCGGACTGGCCTGTGCCGGCATTCTGGCGGCATCCATCAGCTCGTCCGATTCGTATCTGCTGATCTCCACATCTGCGCTGGCAGAAAACATCTACCACGGCATTCTCAAAAAGAATGCGTCTGATAAGCAGGTCATGCTGGTCTCGCGTATTGCAATGGCCGCCATTACGCTGGTCGCTATGGTCATTGCATGGGACTCGGAGAGTACGATTTTTGGCATCACCTCGTTTGCGTGGGCCGGCTTTGGCGCGACCTTTGGGCCGCTGATGCTGTTCTCGCTGTTCTGGAAGCGTGTCAACCGCTATGGCGCGCTGGCCGGTATGGTGGTGGGCGGTGCAATGGTCTTCGTCTGGAAGTATCTTGTCGCGCCCCTCGGCGGTGTATTTGCCATTTATGAGCTGCTGCCTGCGTTCATCATTGGAAGCGTTGCGCTGGTCGTGGTGTCGCTTCTGACGCCTGCGCCCGATGGCGAAATTCAGGCTGACTTTGATGCCTGCAAGGTCGCCGCCAAGTAAACACAGAGAAAAATTCAAAGAACCGGAAACGCAGCACCGAGCGGTGCTGCGTTTTTGCGCTTCGGATAGGAAACGCTGCTTGACAGAGAATTGATATTTCGCTATAATGCTATATAGCAAGAATACTAAATAAGGAGCTGATCGGATGAACGATTCCTTCTTTCAGGCGTTATCCAACCCGTATCGCAGAGAGATCATCAGGCTTTTGAAGTGGAAAAACATGAATGCCGGTGAGATTGCAGAGCATTTTCAGATTGCACAGCCGTCCGTTTCCCGCCATCTGGATGTGCTGAAAAAGGCGGAGATCATCACGGTTGAGCGCAGGGGAACGCAGCTGATCTATGCGCTGAACCTGTCGGCTGTGCAGGAGATGTTTGTGTATCTGACCGAGCTGTTTGAGGCTGAGGCAGAAAAGGATGGTGTGGGGTATGCGTCTGAAACGTGCTGAAGCGCTTCTGCGTGTGTTTTCCCTTGCGGCGCTGCTTATTGCGGTGCTCGGCAGAAGCAGCGTGCTTTCAAACGTCCTCACGCTGCTGTGTGTCGCGGCGTCCCTTGTGGTTCTTTACGTGAATCTGCCAAAGCTGTCAAACGTGTCAGAGGACAGCCCAAAGGTCAAGACGCTCAAATCGGTCACGGTATTCAGCGTGGTGTTTCTTTTGGTGGTCATGCTGCTTGTGTTTGCAGGCCGAGAGCTTGAAAAAAGAGGCGTACTGGATGCACTGCTTGACAGGCTTTCCGAGGGGCATCTGAATATCCTGATGAAGGCGGGTATGGCGCTGCTTTTAGCAGTTCCGGTTCTGTTCTTTGGCAATATTGCGCCCAAAATTCCCTTTAACCGCTATACCGGCCTGCGGCTTCCGTGGACGGTACGGGACGAAGAAACGTGGATCGTGGCGCATCGGGTGTTGGGCTATCTCTCGTTTCCGGTTGCCGTGCTGGTCTTTGTGCATGTTCCGACGGATATGCCGCTGGAGACCTATGTTGAGCGCTGGTGGCTTGGAGCGCTGCTGCTTTGGATTGGAATCCCCGCGCTGATTTCCGGCATATTCTACTATAAAAAATGGACAGGCAGGCGAGCATAAACGCCTGCGTCCGCATACATGACAATCAACCGGACACCGATCGTGATACGCAGGTATCAGAAATCGGTGTCCGGTTGCGACATGTGCGGGTTTAGAGGGGAAGCGGGATTTATTCCGGCAGCCTTTCCAGACGCCAGGTCTCCTGCACGCTGGCCGTTTCGCCAGGAGCGATGGTACAAAGCGGACCGAGCGTCTCCAGCTCCATAAAGCTCCGGTGGAGAAAAATCTCCACGTTTGCGCCGCCATCGGCGCACTGCGCCATGGCGGGCGGCTGGGTCTGGATGGAAAAGCGCTGCCCGAGATTCTCATGAACAAGTGTACCACCTGCACTGTAAAGGCCGATTTTAAAATAATCCGGCAGGGGAGCACAGGTGACAGCGACGCGGTCGCGCGTAAACTGGACGCGCGAGTCAGCAAGGCTGGTCTGCCCCCACAGACTCAGCATGCGTTTGGGCGAGTAGCCGCCGCTCTCGGCGGAAAAATCCGCGCTGGCCGTGCCGCCGCAGAGCGTGTTGACGCCCCAGAGCGCGCAGGTGAGCGGTGTGTCGGCAACGTTCTTTGCCAGCTGCGTGAGCAGAAGCGCACCATCTGGCAGAAAGTCCAGCCGGATGGATTTCTGGACGTGCAGCCACGGGTCAACACACTGTGTCAGCGTGACACCGTTTTCATGCAGCGTATAGGCGACCGGCTGCGTTTCGGGGCAGTAGCTGTTCTCGCTTTCCGGCGCAAGCCAGAAGCGATGACCGCCCACCAGCCGCCAACCCTGATCGGTAAAAACCCCGTCAGACAGGTCGGCCGGCTGTCGATAGTAGAGATTCTCCATGCCGCAGAGGGAAAGGTGAATCAGGCGCAGCCCGATATCGAGCGTTGCGGCCAGTTCCATCTGGCCGTTGCTGAGCCACAGCAGACGGCCAAGCTGCGCATCCATGCGGATCTCATGCTTCATTGTGAACTCCTCTCGAAGATGCGCACAGAAAGCGGCACATCTTTGGCAAAAGATTGAGGATGGGAACGGCAGAGCCGTTCCCATTTTCCTGTGTGTTGTGGCTTATGCGCCCATCAGCAGCTCCATGACGTACATCTCGAGCTTTTCGAAATTCTGCTCCTTGATGCAGGCAGCCTGGAACTCGTAATCAAATCTCTTGACCTTCTCAAGCAGCATCTCAAAGATCTTCTTGGAGTTGATCAGATGGCGATAGCAGTCCTCATCGGGCTGGGTACGCATGGCCTTGACGTCCAGACCGACGCACTCAAAGTTGCCGCGGTCACCGAAGTTGTTTTCATACAGAACCTTGACCTGATTGAACGCATTGCGGAGGTTATCCACGCCGAAGGACTTATCCTGGTCATAGCGGCAGCCGTTCTGGTCGTTGAGGTGAACGCCCCACAGCTTATTCAGTGCCAGAGCAAAGCCCATGTCGTTGGCGGGGTCAAGTCCGGCCAGGATGGAGTGCGCAGACTCGATGCAAAGGCCGACACGGCTCGGGTCGACGGTGTAAGCGCCAACGGCCAGCGCATGACCGGCGGTGCCGCAGATGGAGCGGTCAATGGGCTCATTGGGCTTCGGCTCGACCAGAATCAGCGCATCGTCACGATAGGTGAGGATGTCGTTGAATGCGTCGCGCAGCTGCAGCGTCATCTCAGCGGGGTTCTTGCCCTCGGCGCACAGCGTACCTTCACGGGCCAGCCACAGCTGAATCTTATTGGTGCCAAGAGCCTTGGCGATGTCGCAGGAGCGGCGGGCACGCCACTGGGCAAATTCACGGTCTTCCTTGCGCGAGGCGGTGAAGCCGCCGTCATTCGTCCGCTTGTCAAACCACAGACGCGGTGCAACGAACTCGGCGAACAGGCCGTACTTGTCCAGCATGGCCTTGACGTCCTTGGCATAGTCGACGATCTGCTTCTCGGTCATGTTGTTCATGTCGGGAACTGCGTCGTCGTCATGGAACTGCAT
>CAZPYW010000103.1:0-5494 GCA_964590095.1 uncultured Oscillospiraceae bacterium
TTCTGGATGCTGAGCTGCTGCATCCGTGTCATATGCTCCAGCAGGAAGCAGACCTCCGCGCAGCCGGAGCGGAAGTCGTCCGCGTCCGGCGTCTGCACATACTCGCCCAGCGAGGCAAGCATCCGGCTGATCTCGTCTGCCTCATCGTGCGGCAGGAAGATCTCAAGCCACTTTACGGCGGCTGTCCAGCGCTGCTGCGCGGCGGCAAGCGCGCGTTCGGCCTGTTCGCGCTCCTGCCGCAGAGCAAATGTCTGCGCCTGCGCGACATCGTCCAGCGTCTGCGACGCGCAGCGCGCAACATAGGCGTTTGCGCCGATGCAAAGACCAAGTGAGATGGTGAGGATTGCCGCCGAAAGGAAAAGCTGCTTCATCTGGATTCCTCCCGAATGCTGAGATAGAGCTTGCCGGACGGCTCAACGCTCATCAGGTACACATCGCGCAGCGTACAGCCGTGGCTGTTCAGCTGCGCGTCGACCCACGCGCGTGAGCGTCCGGCGTGGATGAGGTTTTCCTCCAAAAGCCGGCCGCCGCTGATGATTGTGATGGGAAGCTGAAGCGGGTCGACGCGGATGCCCGCGTCCTTTGCGCTGGCGGGGACGGTGCGCGGTTCGGGCAGGACGCTCAGACTGCCGTTCGTCTCCAAAATGGCATACTTGACGCCGGTGATGTCCGTCACACCGGCAAGGCGCAGATATTCTGTCAGCTCGTCAGGATTGATGCGCGTTTTTTTCATGTTTGCCTGTAGAATTTTCCCGCTTTCCACCAGAATGACCGGCCGGCCGCAGAAAAAGCGCCGCGCGCGGACGCTGTGGTACACCAGAACGGAAAGCAGCAGCTCAATCGACAGCACGACCAGAATGGGAATCAGACCGCTCAGAAGCGGAATGCCCTCATTCTGCATCGGCACCGAGGCAAGATCCGCGATCAGCATGGTGACGACAAATTCCGTCGGCTCCAGCTGGCCAAGCTGCCGCTTGCCCATCAGGCGTACCGCGAGAATCAGCGCCAGATATAAAATGACTGCGCGGATAAACGAGATCAGCATGGCGTTCGTCCCTCCTTTTTCGCTAGTTTGTGCGGCGGCGGCGCAAGTATGCGCGCGGCAGCGGCGTTTGGCTGCAAAGTTTTTCTGTTCATTCGCACAAATGTGTGATATGATAGGAATAGAATCAGGAAAGACAGACGCGAGCAGAATAGCAGAATACACTGAGGTGAGAACATGGACGAATACCGCACAACCGAACAGCTGACCGAGCAGAGTGCAAGAGAAACGGAAAATGAACGAGGGGAGTACACCCCGCGCCCCAAAAGTCAGATCATTCTGGCGTGGATTCTGGCGGCGGTGGTCATTTTTGCGTTCCTTGGCACGTGCTACTGGATGATGTTCTATGGTGTATAGGCTGGCGGTATGATCATTTTGGGAATTGACCCGGGCTATGCCACAACGGGCTTTGGTGTGGTACAAAGCGAGCGCGGCAGCCAGAGGCTGATCAACTATGGCACCATTACCACGCCCACCACGCTGTCCTTTCCACAGCGGCTCAACGTGCTGTATGACGACATGGTTCAGCTGCTGGAAACTGTCAAGCCGGATGCCGTGGCGGTGGAAGAGCTGTTCTGGGGACACAATGTCACGACCGGCATCGGCGTGAGCCATGGGCGGGGCGTGATTCTGCTGGCGATTGCACAGTCGGGTGCGCCGCTGTATGAGTATACGCCCAATCAGGTCAAACAGGCCGTTGTCGGCTATGGCAGCGCGGAAAAGCATCAGGTCATGGATATGACGCGCCGCATTTTGAAGATGGAAAAGGTCGCGCGTCCCGATGACGCGGCGGATGCCATCGCCATTGCGCTTTGCCATGCGCGCAGCGCAACATCGCTGCTGGCTGGACGGATCTAGCCGGAAAGGAGCAGACTTATGTTTTATTATCTCAGCGGTACCGTCGCGCTGCTTGATGCAAACCTTGCCGTGATCGACTGCGGCGGGGTAGGGTATAAGTGCTTTACCTCGAATTTCACGCTGGCTGCGTTGCAGGTCGGCAAGCCCGCGCGGCTGTATACCCACTGCAACATCCGTGAGGATGCGTTTGATATTTTCGGCTTCTCCACGCGAGAGGAGCTTGGCTGCTTTGAAATGCTGCTTGGCGTTTCCGGCGTCGGCCCAAAGGCTGCGCTGGCGCTGTTGTCTGTTGTCTCGCCCGATCAGCTTACGCTGGCCGTGATGACGCAGGATGACAAAACGCTGATGATGGCGCAGGGCGTGGGCAAGAAAATGGCGCAGCGCATTCTGCTTGAGCTGAAGGACAGACTGGGCGCGCAGCAGCTTGAGCTGCAAACCGGCGCACAGATGGCGCCCGGGGCGCCCGTCCACGGCAGCAAGACCGCCGAGGCGACGGCTGCGCTGGCAAGCCTTGGCTATTCTCAAGCGGAGATCGGTGCAGCGCTCAAGGGCGTTTCGGTCGAGAGCATGAGCGTAGAGGAGATCGTCCGTCACGCGCTGCGCGCCATGGTGATGAAATAAGCGGAGGAAACCGGCATGAGCCTTGATTTTTCACAGGAATACGAAGCGCCTATCGTGACCACCAGTCTGACGCCCATGGATACCGGCGAGATCAGCCTGCGGCCAAAGACGCTGGAGGACTACACCGGACAGGAAAAGGCAAAGGGCAATCTGGCCGTCTATATTGAGGCGGCGCGGCGGCGCAATGAGCCGCTGGATCACGTGCTGCTCTATGGGCCGCCGGGGCTTGGCAAGACGACGCTGGCCGGTGTCATTGCAAATGAGATGGGGGTCAACATCCGTGTCACCTCCGGTCCCGCCATTGAAAAGGCGGGCGATCTGGCGGCGCTTCTGACCAATCTTTCGGCGGGGGATATTCTGTTTATTGATGAGATCCACCGTCTCAACCGCGCAGTCGAGGAGATTCTCTACCCCGCGATGGAGGACTATGCCATTGATATCATCATCGGCAAGGGACCGTCGGCCAACTCCATCCGGCTTGATCTGCCGCGCTTTACGCTGATCGGTGCGACCACCCGTGCCGGACAGCTCTCAAGTCCGCTGCGCGACCGGTTCGGCGTTCAGCTTCGGCTTGAGCTGTATACAAGGGAGGAGCTCAGCCGCATCGTCACGCGCTCGGCTGCGCTGCTTGGCATTGACATTGCGCCCGACGGCGCGGGCGAGATCGCCGCGCGCTCACGCGGCACGCCGCGTATCGCAAACCGGCTGCTGCGCCGTGTGCGCGACTTTGCGCAGATCTATCACGACGGTGTTATCACACGTGAGGCTGCCGATCACGCGCTGGGACAGCTTGAGGTCGATCACCTGGGTCTGGACGCCATTGACCGGCGAATGCTGCGCGCCATCATCACCAATTACGGCGGCGGGCCGGTCGGACTGGAAACGCTGGCCGCGACCATTGGCGAGGAGGCCGTCACGCTTGAGGACGTGTATGAGCCATATCTGATGCAGATCGGATTTTTGACGCGCACGCCGCGCGGCCGCTGTGTCACACAGCTGGCATATGACCATCTGCACATGGAAAACAAGAGTCGGACGGATGCGCCGGCGCAACTCTGCTTTTGATAAGGAAGGCTGATCGTATGGGTAAACTGTTTGGGACAGACGGCATCCGCGGCGTTGCAAACGAGACGCTGGATGCGCCGCTGGCCTATCGCGTCGGACAGGCGACAGCCATCGGTCTGTCCGGCAAAAACGGCGGCAAGCCGACGGTTGTGATCGGAAAGGATACGCGTATTTCCTCAGACATGCTGGAGGGTGCGCTGATCGCGGGACTGACCGCCTGCGGGGCAAACGTCATCACGCTTGGCGTGATCCCCACGCCTGCCGTCGCGTTTATGACGGTGCATCTGCATGCCGATGCGGGTGCTGTGATATCGGCCTCGCACAATCCGTATGAGCATAACGGCATCAAGCTGTTTTCCGGCGAGGGCTTCAAGCTGAGCGACGCGCTGGAGGAACAGATCGAGGCACTGATTTTACAGCCGGAGCCGCTGCCGCTCTGCACACACGACGCGCTGGGACAGGTGCGCGACGGACGCGAGGCGCTTTCGGCGTATCTGGCGCATCTGGCCGCCACCATTGACCGGCCGCGCCCGCTGCGCGTACTGGTCGACTGCGCCAACGGCGCAGCCAGCACCACGGCGCGCGCACTTTTCTCGCGCGTTGGCATTCCTGCCGAGATCATCAACGATCAGCCGGATGGCGTAAACATCAACGACAACTGCGGCTCGACGCATCTGGATGCGCTTTCCCAGCGCGTCAGAGCGGGCGGGTACGACGTGGGCGTTGCATTTGACGGCGACGCAGATCGCTGCCTTGCTGTGGATGAGAACGGCGAGATGATCGACGGCGACCAGATCATGGCCATCTGTGCGCAGACACTGGTATCCGAGGGGAAGCTGCATGGCGGCGGCTTTGTGGCCACGGTCATGTCAAATATCGGTCTGCACAAATACTGCAAGGAGAACGGGCTGCGGCTTCTCTGCGCCAGTGTGGGCGACCGCAATGTGCTGGAGCTGATGCAGAAGGAGGGCATGGTGCTGGGCGGTGAGCAGTCGGGACATATTATTTTCCTGGAGCATATGACCACCGGCGACGGCCAGCTTGCCGCGCTGCAATTCCTCTCGATTTTGAGCCGCTCGGGTAAGCGCGCAAGCGAGCTTGCCAGTGCGGTTACGCGCTATCCGCAGGTGCTGATCAACGTCAAGGTCAGCGGCAATGCGGAAAAGACGCGCATCATGCAGAGCCAGGCGCTGCGCGAGCAGATCGCGGCGGTTGAGGCAACGCTTGGCGGAAATGGGCGCGTTCTGGTGCGCGCCTCGGGTACCGAGCCGCTGATCCGCGTGATGGTTGAGGCAGGCACGCAGGAACAGGCGCAGAAGGCCGCTGAGACGCTTGCGAAGAACGTCGAATTTTTACAAAAATAGCGGATGAATCAAAAAGATATTTATTTAGTATTGACAAATCATTTTTCTTTGCTATAATGGCAATTACAGGCAGAGCTAGATTTCTGCTCCGCCCCGTCCCAAAAGTTCTTTGATCACCGGTTGTTTGGCAGATTTTTGTGTATGGTTTCTTTTGTGTAGAAGTAATGCGCACAGCCTGCAGGATATCAAAGGCGCTTATGGCGAATGCAGCATACAGCTGATCGCATAGATTGTCCCTGTAACTACGAGCGTGAGCCGCGATTCTCAGGGCAAACCACTATTTACGCAAAAGAGAGGTAACATCAATGTACGAAGACAAGACTTTAGTCTGCAAAGAATGTGGCAAGGAATTCGTTTTCACCGCCGGTGAGCAGGAATTCTACGCTGAGCGTGGCTTCCAGAATGAGCCGCAGCGCTGCAAAGAGTGCCGCGATGCTCGCAAGAACTCGGCTCGTGGTCCCAGAGAGTACTTCACCGCGACCTGCGCTGCCTGCGGCGGCGAGGCTCGTGTTCCCTTTGAGCCCAAGTCCGACAGACCCGTCTA
>CAZPYW010000104.1:0-5488 GCA_964590095.1 uncultured Oscillospiraceae bacterium
TTTCAATGCTGCGATTCAGAAGAGAATACTCCATTTCCACCGTGTGGATGGGGTGTACCTTACAGGCGCGGCGCAGCGTTTCTGCGTCCACCATGGAAAGACCGATGTGCCGGACATAGCCCGCCTGTACCTGATCGGCAATCGCGCCCACCAGCTCCTCTACAGGAACGGTGGTATCCATTCGGGCGGGCTGGTACAGGTCAATGTAGTCCAAACCCAGACGGCGCAGGGAATAGGTCAGATGCGCCTTGACGTTGTGCGGCTTCACATCCAGACCGTAGATACCGCCTTCGGGCGACGGCAGGACGCCAAATTTGACGGACAGGAAGTAGCGGTCACGATTTACGCCCCGCAGCGCCTGTCCCACGATCAGCTCGCTTTCACTGGCGTTGTAGAATTCGCCGGTGTTAAACAGCGTAATGCCCGCGTTCAGCGCGGCGTGGATGGTTTTTACGGAGCTTTCGGGATTGCGCACGATGGACATGCCCATGGTGCCAAGTCCCAGACGGTTCAGCGCTTTCATAGTCGTTCCTCCTTGTATGGTCGCGTTTTTACGGTTTTACGGCTTTATGCCGGTTATGGAAGCATTTTTTCAAGCAGCGCGGCCAGCAGGGCGCACTCGTCTGCCGTCAGGTTGGCAGTCATCTGCTGCTCCAGACTGTCGGCCAGCGACAAAAGCGTATCTTTCAGTTCTGCGGCGCGCGCCGTCAGGACAAGCACCTTGCTGCGTCGGTCATCGGGGTGCGGCAGCCGTCGGACAAGCCCCTTTGCCTCCAGCTTCTGCACAAGGCCGGTGACGGTGGGATTGGTCATGGAGAACTTGGCCTCGATATCGGTCTGGCGCACGCTTCCCTCCGGCGTGTGATAGAGCACCATCAGGATCTTAAACTGGCTTCCGGTCAGATCGTATGGTGTCAGCAGCTGGTTTGAGAGCTTATCAAAGATCAGCGCGGTTTTTTTAATCAGAATGGAGATTTTGGCGGTTTCCATCGCGTTCTTCCTTTCGGATATTCGGGTATAAACATAGCTTCCTATGCAGTATAACATAGGAAGCTATGAAAATCAATGGGCGTTTTTGTCCGCGCCGTGCGGCAACGTTTTTACAAACTGTTCACACGCCTGTACTTGACATCACTGGATGCACGCCGTATAATCTGTGATTGTTAACTGGGTTAGCAAAATGAAAAGAGGAAAATCGACATGGCAACGCAAACGCAGATCGAGACCCTGATGGAGGCGCTGCGCAAAGCCCCGCCGTCAGAGCATTTTCAGAAGATCGACAGAAGCACGATGGGAATTCGGGCGATTTTGAAATACCTCAGCGAGGGAAACGAACAGGCAACGGCCGGAGAGATCAGCAGAGCGCTGGGAGTCAGCACGGCCAGAGTGGCGGTCCTCCTGAAGAAAATGGCAGGCAGGGGACTGCTGGAAAAGCAAAGCGACCCCACGGACGGACGTGTGGTGGTGGTTCGGCTTTCGCGGCAGGGAAGAGAGGAAGCCGAACAGCTTCGCAGCGAGCTGCAAGCCCAGCTTGGTGCGCTGATCGATGCGATCGGGATGGAGCGGCTGCTGGAGTTTGCGGCAATTTCCCATGAGATCTGCTCCGTCATGAAACAGCAGGGGCAAACGGAAGAACAGGGATAAAACAGATCGACGATCTGTTTTATCTTTTACAAGATTATCTAACCACGTTAGAAAAACAGCAAAGGAGAACGATTCATGCTTAAGCTATTGAAGAAACTGCCGGCGCGAGACTGGCTTTATGCAGCCATCTGCGTTGCCCTGATCGCGGCGCAGGTGTGGCTGGATATCACCATGCCGGAATATATGAACCGGATCACCGTTCTGGTCGAGACGCCAGGCAGTGTGATGTCCGAGGTGCTGCAGGCCGGCGGTATGATGCTGCTGTGTGCGCTGGGCAGCCTGTTTGCCGCAGCCATCACATCGATTTTTTCCTCCCGCATCGGCAGCGACCTGGCCTACAGCCTGCGCAACGCCATGTTTTATAAGGTACAGAGCTTTTCCATGGAGGAGATCGGGAAATTCTCAACGGCCAGCCTGATCACCCGCTCGACCAATGACATTCAGCAGGTGCTGATGTTTATCGTCATGGGTCTGCAAATGCTGATCAAGGCGCCGCTCACCGCCGGATGGGCCATCATCAAAATCGCGGATAAAGAGTGGCAGTGGACGCTTTCGGTTGCGGCGGCGGTGGCAGTTTTGCTGGTTGTGGTGGCGGTCTGTATCTCGCTGACCATGCCCCGCTTCAAGAAGATCCAGCGGCTGACCGATGATCTCAACCGCGTGACGCGCGAAAATCTCACCGGCCTGCGGGTCGTGCGCGCCTATAACGCGGAGGGCTATCAGGAGAGCAAATTTGATGCAGCCAACGATGCGCTGACCCGCACGCAGCTGTTTACCCAGCGGACGATGGCGTTTATGATGCCGTCCATGCAGCTGATCATGAGCGGGCTGTCGCTGGCGGTCTACTGGATTGGTGCGCATCTGCTGGGACAGGCGGCAGACCCCATGGCAAGAATCGCGCTTTTCGGCGACATGATGGTCTTTACGCAATATGGCATGCAGGTGGTCATGTCCTTTATGATGCTGGTCATGGTATTTATGATTCTGCCCCGTTCCTCTGTCTCGGCAAAGCGTATTAACGAAGTGCTGGAAACCAGACCGACGATCTGTAACGGAACCAGAACCGAGGGCAGTGACGGCCTGCGCGGAGAGATCGAATTCAGAAATGTGACGTTCCGCTATCCCGATGCCGAGGAGGCTGTCCTGCGCGACATCTCCTTTACCGCGAAAAAGGGCGAGACAGTCGCCCTGATCGGCTCGACCGGCTGCGGCAAGAGCACGGTGATCAATCTGGTGCCGCGGTTCTATGATGTGACCGAGGGACAGGTTCTGGTGGACGGCGTGGATGTGCGGGAGTACGACGAGCACGCGCTGCGCAATAAGATTGCCTATGTCTCACAGCGGGCGACGCTGTTCTCCGGCTCTGTCCGATCGAACATCGCCTATGGCGACAACGGAAAGCCATCCCCCACGACGCAGGAGATCGCTGACGCAGTGGAAACGGCACAGGCAAAGGACTTTGTGGAAAAGCTGGAGGACACCTATGACGGCTTTGTGGCACAGGGCGGCACCAACTTCTCCGGCGGGCAGAAGCAGCGGCTGTCCATTGCCCGCGCCATTGCCAGAAAGGCAGAGATCCTCATCTTTGATGATTCCTTCTCTGCACTGGACTATAAAACCGACCGGACGCTGCGAAAAGCGCTGGATAAAACGTGCGGCGATACCACGCGGCTGATCGTTGCCCAGCGAATCGGCACGATTCGGGATGCGGACAAGATCATTGTGCTGGATGAGGGACGCATCGTGGGCATGGGCAGACACAACGAGCTGATGCAAAGCTGTGAGGTCTATCAGCAGATCGCGCTGTCGCAGCTGAGTAAGGAGGAGCTTGCGTAATGGAACGAAAGGAATATACATTTGGCCAGAACCAGCAGCGCCCCATGCGTCGGGGACCTGGCGGAAGAATGGGCGGCGGCGAAAAGGCCAAGGATTTTGTCGGTACGTGGAAAAAGCTGCTGCTCTATTGCAGACGCTATGCCTCTGTGTTTGCCGTTGCCATTATCTGCGCCATCGGCGGCACGATTTTGCAGCTGCTCGGGCCGGATAAGCTGTCGGAAATTGCAGGACAGCTGGAAAAGGGACTCATCAGCGGCAGCATTGACCTGGCGCCCATCGCCAAAACGGCCGTTGTGCTGATCTGCTTCTATGCAGCCAGCTGGCTGTTATCTCTGACGCAGCACTGGATCATGGCAACGCTGACCCAGCGTGTCTCAAAGAGCATGCGAAACGATATTTCCCATAAGATCAACAGACTCCCCATGTGGTACTATAATCGGCATTCCACCGGTGATGTCCTTTCGCGCGTGACCAACGACGTGGACACCATTGGGCAGTCGCTGAACCAGAGCGTGGGCAATCTGGTCTCGCAGTGCGTGCTGTTTGCGGGAAGTCTTATCATGATGCTGCTGACCAACTGGCTCATGGCGCTGACTGCCGTGGCGGCAACGGTCATCGGTTTTGTTCTGATGATGCTGATCATGAGCCGCAGCCAGAAATACTTCACCCGCCAGCAGCGCTGTCTTGGCGCGATCAACGGACACATTGAGGAGATTTTCTCCGGCCATACCGTAATGCGCGCCTATAATGGCGAACGGCAGGCCGCCGAGACGTTCGATCAGCTCAACGGCGAGCTGCGCAGCAGCGCATTTCGGGCGCACTGTCTTTCCGGCCTGATGATGCCGCTGATGACGTTTATCGGCAACTTTGCCTATGTGGCGGTCTGCATCGTAGGCGGCGCGCTGGCCATGAACGGCAGCATTGAGTTTTCCATCATTGTCGCCTTTGTGATGTATGTGCGCTATTTCACCCAGCCGCTCAATCAGATCTCGCAGGCCATGCAGAATATGCAGTCTGCCGCTGCGGCGGGCGAACGTGTTTTTGAATTCCTGGAAGCGGAGGAAATGGAGGACGAGAGCCAAAAAACCGCAAAGCTGCATAAAGCCAGCGGGCGGGTCGAATTTGACCATGTTCGCTTTGGCTATGAGGACACGGACAGGACGGTCATCCATGATTTCTCGGCCACTGCCGAGTCCGGCCAGAAAATCGCCATTGTCGGCCCCACCGGCGCCGGTAAGACCACGATGGTCAATCTGCTGATGCGCTTCCATGAGCTGCAGGGCGGCGAGATTCGAATTGACGGCGTCCCCACAAGCGAGCTGACGCGCGAGGCTGTCCACGAGCAGTTCTGCATGGTTTTACAGGACACGTGGCTGTTTGAGGGGACGATTCGGGAAAATCTGATTTACAACACCAAAGGTGTGAGCGACGAGAAAATGCGGAAGGCCTGTAAGGCGGTGGGACTGGATCACTTCGTCCGCACGCTGTCGCATGGTTATGACACGGTGCTGAACGATCAGGTGAACCTTTCCCAGGGGCAGAAGCAGCAGCTGACCATCGCCCGTGCCATGATCGCAGACAAGCCCATGCTGATTCTGGACGAGGCTACCAGCTCGGTGGATACCCGTACCGAGCTTCAGATTCAGGATGCCATGGACAAGCTGATGCACGGCAGGACGTCCTTTGTCATCGCGCACCGCCTGTCCACCATCAAAAATGCCGATCTGATTCTAGTGATGAACAACGGCGATATCGTCGAGAGCGGCACGCATGAAGAGCTGCTGGCAAAGGGCGGCTTCTATGCCGAGCTCTACAACAGCCAGTTTGAACAGGCGTCGTAAATCCGCGTGAATATGCTCCAACGGCGGGCGTGCATTTTCAGATGCACGCCCGCCGGATTTCTATGCGGCGCAGAGAGGACGGCTGTGGACAGCATTTTGGTTGCAGCTTTGCGCAAAAAACATGCAAAAGTCCGCTTTATCGGATAGAAAAAGCATTATCATAAAGC
>CAZPYW010000105.1:0-5449 GCA_964590095.1 uncultured Oscillospiraceae bacterium
CCGAAGACCTTGACCTCCTCGGCCTCAAAGCTATTATCCATGGTCTTGTACGGATGCTCCCAGTCGCCCAGCACGCCCAGACGCTTGAAGCCCTCCATCTGCACATCGATATAGTGCTGTGCAAAATCATGACAGGCCGAGCGGAAGTCCGCAACGGACATCTGCTTGAGATTCAGCTTGTTCTTCTTGATGATGGCAGACTCGATGGGCATACCGTGATTGTCCCAGCCCGGGATATACGGCGTATAATAGCCGCGCATGGCCGCCGAACGGATCATGAAATCCTTGAGCGACTTATTCAGCGCATGACCCATGTGCAGTCCGCCGTTGGAGAACGGAGGGCCGTCATGGACGGAGTAGAGGGGCTTGCCCGCATTCTTTTTCAGCAGCTCGTGATAGACGTCTACCTTGTTCCACGCCTCCAGCATCCCGGGCTCGCGCATGGGAAGCCCTGCGCGCATGGGGAAGCCGGATTTGTTCATATTCAGTGTCTTTTTGTATTCCATATCGTTCCTCCGAAGTCTTGATTTTTCGTCAATTTCCGCGCGGGGCGAAAGAAAAACGCCCTGAGTCACAGACTCAGGGCGGAGGCTCCGCGGTACCACCTGAATTCCCGCCTGCGGCGGGCACTTGTGTCTTCTGTAACGGGAAGTCCCGTCCGCGCCTACTGTGATTTCGGGCGGCCGCTAGCGGGTGATATTCGGGCAGCTCCGCCGCTGTCTTACACCAACCGACAGCTCTCTTTGCGCGGGAGGATACCGTACTTGTCCCGATCCTTGCGTTTTCCATGGGATAGTCTAACCAAAAAATACGTTTTTGTCAACCTTGTGCCGCGAATTTCGCGCATATGCGCGATATCTCTGCGTTATACTGACGTGGGGTCGTAATTCTTGCCGAATTTCAGATCGGTAAACTTGATGGTGGCGCTTTCGGGGTGCGACACAGCCGCCGGTGCGGGCTGCGGCGCAGGCTCTTCCGTGCCGACCAGCTTTTCCAGATTCTCTGAAATCTCGGACGCAATGTCCTCTGCCGTGGGCGTTGCAGCAGCGGGCTGGGTCGGGACGACCATGGGCGGCTGCTCATGCTTGCTCCAGTCATAGGGCTTCTCGCGCTGCGGCTTCTGCGGCTGCGCCGCAGACAGATCACGCGACTTCAGCTTCTCCAGCAGCTCAAGATGGCTGCGCACATCCTGCTCAATCGCCTCGATAAAGTCGCGCGCGGTCTGCTTTGCAAGCTCGGTGCGCTCCTGCTCCTCGATCAGCGACTGCTGCAGCGAGGCAGTCTGCGTGCGGGCGCTGCCCTCGGCCTCGCGCATCATGTCGGCGCATCTGGCCTGTGCCTCGGCGATCATCTTATCGCACGTCAGCTGGGCGTTGGACGCGGCGCGGCGAAGCTCGGCCTCCTGCGCGCGGTATTCCTCAAGCTTTTCGACCAGGATCTTCATCTTGGACTTGAGGACGGCGTTTTCCTTATAAAGTGTCACATAGTCCTCGGTCAGCGGCTCGAGAAAGTCGTCCACCTGCTGCATGTCATAGCCGCCAAAGACGGCCTTGGCAAAGGTCTGCTCCTGAATTTCCTGTGGTGTAAACATCCGATGCTCTCCTTTTGCGGCTTACAGGTAGAGGCCGCTGTTTTCCAGTTCGTCGATCAGATCACCGACAATGTCCACATTGTACGGCGTAATGATATAGGTGCTGATGGCGATCTTCTTGATCTTGCCGTCAAGGGCATAGGCGCAGCCGGACAGGAAGTCGACCAGACGGCGCGCGACGTCCTTATTCGTGGCCTCCAGATTCAGAACCACGGCGTGCTTGCTGCGCAGGTGCTCGGCAATGTCAGAAACGTTGTCAAACCGGTCGGGCTTGACCAGCACAACCTGCATCTGTGCGGTGGTGTGAATGTTCACGACCTTGTTGCCGCCGGTGGAATTGGCAAAGGGCGGTGTGCGGCGCGTAGACGAGCCGGTCGAGCTGCTGCCGCCAAACGAATATTCGTCGTCCATATCATCAAACGCCGAGGGTGCGGGCGCAGCCGAGGCGCGCGAGGCGCGCTGCCGACGGGGCGCGGGCTGTTCGTCGTCGAAATCATCAAAATCGTCGTCGTCTTCGCTGTAGGGTTTCGCCAGCTTCTTGAGTTCATCCATGAATCCCATGTCTATTATATCCTCCAAGTATCTTTGTCCTTAGACATTGTTGTAATTTCGGGGGCCAAAAATCGCAGTGCCCACACGGATCATGGTGCTGCCCTCGCGGATGGCGTCGGCATAGTCGTCGCTCATACCCATCGACAGGCAGTCCATGGTTACATTATCGTATTTTTTGCTGCTTATGTCAACAAAAAGGTTGCGCATTTCGGCAAAATATCTGCGATTATCCCCCGAATGGAGGCTGATGGGCGGGATCGCCATGAGTCCACGCAGACGGCAGTGCGGATATTCGTGCATTTTTGCGGCCAGCGCTGCCGCTTCCTGCGGGGTAAAGCCGGATTTTGATTCCTCCGCGCCGATGTTGACCTCAAGCAGGATGTCCTGTACCAGCTCCATCCTTTCGGCGGTCTTCTCGATGCAGGCCAGCAGCTCAAGCCGGTCAACCGACTCGATCAGCCCGACGCGCCCGACCACCTGCTTGACCTTATTCGTCTGCAGGTGCCCGATGAAGTGAACGGGACAGCCGGTATATGCGCCCTGCGGCTGCTTGGCAAGCAGCTCCTGCACACGGTTTTCCCCGCAGCAGTCCACGCCCGCCGCCACGGCCTCACGCACGGCATCCGCATCGTTCATCTTCGTTGCCGCACACAGCAGCACCGAACCCTCTGCACGACCGGCCTCGCGCTCGGCCGCGTGCATTTGCGCGCGAATTTTCGCTATATTTTCTGCGATCAGACTCATTCTTATCCGACTACCTTTCCATCATATAGATTTTTCGCCGTGACGATGACCGCATCGCCCGGCCACAGATTTGCCGTTGACGTCCGATCCAGATCGACCACATAGCTCTCGCCGTTGTCGTGCAGAATCGTGACGGGCTTCCATTTGGCAACCGCGCCCTCCAGCGTGTAGACGCCGACCTCGCCGTCGTCATTGACGCGGACGGCCTCCTTCGGCACGCGCAGTCCGGCATAGGAGGAGAAGACCACCTCGGCCGACTGCTGCCGCAGCAGCGTGACGTTTTGCATATAGCGGTCACACGAGAGAACCAGCACGCGGTATCCGGCCTCATTGGCGCCGATGCGCTCGACCTCCATCTCGACCGGCTCATAAAAATCGCGCGCAAAGGTCACGGTCACATCGTCGCCCGCTTCCAGCCCCTCAAGCTCATTGGACGGCACAATGGTCACATAGTACCACGTGTTTCCGTAGATCAGCTTGCCGGCCGTATGCTCCTGCACCGCGCGCGGCGCAAGCGCGATATATTCGCGGTAGCCCATGCTTTCCAGCGCCTCGGGCGTCAGAACGGACTCATACCCGTCCACGCTGGCGGAAAAATAGCCCGCCGACGGCGCGGCCACGCTTTTGGTGTCCTGTCCCGCTGCACTGCGCAGCTTGTCCAGCTCATTTTGTGTGGCGGTGATCTGCGCCTGAATGACGGTCGCGTCTGCCTCGTCCGAGCTGCGCCGCAGCACCATGCCCTTGAGCTCGGCAGAGATATCCAGCGCCGAGTTCATGTCGCGCCGGCTCAGATACCGCGCAAGCGAGACCAGACTTCCCGCGATCTCACTGTCCAGCTCGGCCTGATCGGCCACGCTTCCGGAGTAGCGCTTTGCATAGCTCAGCGTTTCCAGCTGCGCGCTCAGCTCGCTGATGCGCCGCTGGCGCTCCTGCGCGTCATCTGAAAGATAACCGGTTGCAACCGGCTCGCCGGCGGCAACGTGCGCACCCTCCTGCGCGGTGACAATGGTCAGCGCATACTCAGAGGTGATCGTCCGCTCATCGCGCACCACATAGCCCGTGGCGTAATACCCCGCGCCCGCCTCATAGGCCACCACCGACGCGGTCGTCAGCGGCTCATTGACGGCAGAGTAGATGTGATAGCCGAAATACGCCGCGATGGCGGCCAGAATGATCCACAATATGATGGTTGTATAATGCTTGCCCTGCTTCATATAGGCTCCTTTGTGACGCCGCGGAAGCAGCGGATACCTGCCGCGCGCCGGAGTCCGGCGCGCGGCAGACGCGTTACTCCTGCGTCAGCCTCAGTGGGATCGACGGAACGATCGTCGATACGGCGTGCTTATAGATCATCTGCTGCCTCTGTTCGGATTGCAGCACAATAATAAACTGGTCAAAGCCGGTGATCACGCCGCGCAGCTGAAAGCCGTTTATCAGAAAAACGGTCAGCGGCGTGCGCAGCTTGCGCGCCTGATTCAAAAAAACATCCTGATAAGCTTCGGTTGTTGTCATGGGTATCGACTCCTTTTCTTTTCGTCCCCGCCGCAGCGTGGGACGTATGGTGATACCCATATCCTATCATCATTTCCGCGCGAAAAAAGGAATATGCTGAAGAGCGCTCTCAAAAATTGCGGAAAAATCGAGCGGAAGCGTCTGCTCCAGCCAGAATATTTCGTGGTTTCGCCGGAACCAGGTCAGCTGCCGCTTGGCGTAATTGCGCGAGCGCTGACAAATCAGGCGCACGGCCTCATCCACGCTCTCCTCGCCGCGCAGCGCGCCGGTCAGCTCTTTATACCCGATGGCCTGCATGGCTGTGGCCGTGGCCGGAATGCCGCGCGCAAGCAGCGCGCGCACCTCATCCAGCAGCCCCTGCTCCAGCATCTGCCCGACGCGAAGGTCGATGCGCGCATAGAGCTCGGCGCGGTCACGGAACGTCATCCCCAGCCAGACCGGATGGTAGCGTGGCGGGACAAGGCGAGTCAGCCGGTCATGCTCGGTCATGGTAACGCCCGTCTCCTGATAGATCTCAAGCGCGCGGATGATGCGCCGCCTGTCGGACGGATGCAGCCGCGCGGCGCTTTCGGGGTCGATTTCGCGCAGCCTGGCAAGCAGCGGCTCAATGCCCGCCTCCTCTGCCTGCCGCTCAAGCGCCTCGCGCTTTCCGGTGGCGGGGATGGGCGCAAAGCTGCGTCCCGCAATCAGGCTGTCCATATACAGCCCCGTCCCGCCGGCAAGGATGACGGTTTTCCCGCGGGATAAAATATCCTGCACACACGCATCGGCCATTTCCACGTATTTTCCGACGGAAAACGGCTCATCCGGCTCGGCCACGTCCAGCATGTGGTGCCGGACGCCGTCCATTTCCTCTGCCGTCGGCTTGGCCGTGCCAATGTCCATGGTGCGGTAGATCTGCATCGAGTCGCACGAAACCACCTCGCCGTCCAGCGCCTTTGCCAGCGCGATGGACATGCGCGTTTTGCCCGAGGCCGTCGGCCCCGCAAGGCATATGATGCGGTCAGGCTCTGCCATGGCAGGCTCCTTTCTGCGCCCACAGGGCGCGGG
>CAZPYW010000106.1:0-5408 GCA_964590095.1 uncultured Oscillospiraceae bacterium
CGAGGTGCAGTCCGGCGTCAAGGGCTACTGGTTCAAGACGGATGAAAACGGCGAGATCGCCGGCGGCGTTGCCAAGTTTGTGCAGGGCTGCAAGGACGAGCTGACCGCACGGCTGGGTCTTGCGCCCAACATGCTGGTCGTGCTGGCGGCAGGCCCCGCCGCAACCAAGCTGACCGGCGTGATGATCAAGACCTTCGGCGCAAACGTGCCCGGCCATATGGACAAGGAGCGGTATGAATTCTGCTGGATCGTGGACTTCCCGATGTATGAGATCGGTGATGAGTCCGGCGAGCTGGAATTCTGCCACAACCCGTTCTCGATGCCCGGCGGCGGTACCGAAACGCTGGACAAGGCCATCCGCGGCGAGCTTGACCCGCTGACCATCACCGCGCAGCAGTACGATCTGGTCTGCAACGGCGTGGAGCTGTCCTCCGGCGCAGTCCGGAACCATGACCCCGAGATCATGATCAAGGCGTTCCAGCTGGTTCGTCTGGGCGAGGACGACGTCAAGAGCAAGTTCCCCGCCATGTATAACGCGTTCTGCTATGGTGCGCCGCCCCATGCCGGCATTGCCCCGGGCGTTGACCGCATTGTCATGCTGCTGGCCGGTGAGGAATCCATCCGTGAGATCATCCCGTTCCCGATGAACAAGAATGCGCAGGACATCCTGATGGGCGCGCCCAGCGAGGTCACGCAGAAGCAGCTGGATGAGCTGCATATCGTGATCACCGCGCACGAGGAATAAGCGGACAGGCAAACAGGCGAAAAACGAAGCAAAAAAACGCTCCCGAGTATTCGGGAGCGTTTTTGTACGGCAGATTGCAGCTTATTGCATGGATGAACACGCGTGACCGGTCATCTGATCGGAAGCGGCGAAATAACGGGCTTGCCGTCGCGGTCAAGCAGAGGCGTCAGTCCGCCGGCGTAGCCCTCTGAAAACCAGACGTAGTTGACGCCGGTTTGCGTGTCGACCCAGACCTCACGCTTTGTGCCAAGCGAGGAGCCTTCCTTCACCACGCGCACAAAGCGCGCATCCTGTCCAGAGGCCATTATTCTGTCTCCTTTACGCTTTCGGCTATGCCGCTTGCCAGACCGGCCAGCCCCTGCAGCTCGGAGGGGATGATGATCTTTGTGGCCTTGCCGTCTGCGATCTTCTGCATGGCCTCAAGTGCCTTGAGCTTGATGACCTGATCGTTGGGCGCTTTTTCGTTCAGCATTTCCAGCGAATCGGCCAGCGCCTTCTGCACGGCGCGGATGGCCTGTGCCTCGCCGTCGGCCTTCAGAATGGCAGATTCCTTTTCGGCCTCGGCGCGCAGAATGGCTGCCTGCTTTTCTGCGTCGGCGCGCAGAATTGCGGCCTCCTTTTCGCCCTCGGCGACCAGGATCTGGCTGTGCTTGGCGCCCTCGGCCTGTAGGATGGCCTGACGGCGGTCGCGCTCGGCCTTCATCTGCTTTTCCATCGAGCTCTGGATATCCTGCGGCGGGAGAATGTTTTTCAGCTCCACGCGGTTGACCTTGATGCCCCACGGGTCGGTTGCCTCGTCCAGAATGGCGCGCATACGCGTGTTGATGACGTCGCGCGAGGTCAGTGTCTGGTCAAGCTCCAGATCGCCGATGATGTTGCGCAGCGTGGTCGCCGTCAGCGTCTCCATGGCCATCATCGGGTGCTCTACGCCGTAGGCGTACAGCTTGGGGTCGGTGATCTGGAAGTAGACGACGGTGTCGATCTGCATGGTGACGTTATCCTTGGTGATAACGGGCTGGGGCGGGTAGTCCAGAACCTGCTCCTTCAGGCTGACCTTTTTCGCAATGCGCTCGATAAACGGCACCTTGAGATGGATACCGACCTGCCAGATCTTACTGAACGCGCCGAGACGCTCGATCACGTAGGCGCGCGACTGCTGGACAACGTGAATGTTGCGGACAATGATGAGAAGTACCAGAATGACCAGTACGAGAATGGGAATCCATTCCATGGTGTTGCCTCCTTTTCTTTCAGCGGGGGGTGGATGCTCTTACTTATTTGGATGCAGCCGGAACGGCTGCCGGTTCCACATAGACCTTTGCGCCCTCAATGCGCAGGATGCGGACGCGCGCGCCCTGTGCGACCGGTTCGCCGGACTGGCTTCTGGCCGTCCAGAGGACGCCGTTGATTTTCACGGCGCCGGTCTCGCGCAGCGGGTCGATGGCCTCGGTGACAAGCGCCGTCTGGCCGATCAGGCGGTCGGCGTTGGTGGCGGTGTGCCGCGGCATGATATATTTGCGCAGCAGCGGCCGCATGAGCACCAGAAGCGCGGCGGAAACGACAACGAACAGGACGATCTGTACCATGGCCGACGCGCCCAGCAGCGCGGCGATCAGCGCGGCAACCGCGCCGCCGATAAACCAGAGGGACACCAGGGTGACGGTGGCGGCCTCAAGCACGGCAAAGACGACGATGGCGGCGATCCAGATGAGAGATGGAAGCGGCATGATGTGTTCCTCCTTTTTCTGCGGCTTTGTAAGCCCATTATACACGACGGCGCACCGTCTGTCAGCAGGAGATTTCCTGTGGGCGCAGATTTCTATTTGCTATTTTACATGGAATCCGATATAGTATAAGATGAAGAAAAATTTAAGAATTCTGGAGCGAATATGGAACAAATGACTTTTTGCGTCCCCTGCCTGTTTGGTCTTGAGGGGCTGGTGGGTGACGAGCTGCGCCGGATGGGACTTTCCAACGTCCGTGTGGAGGACCGGCGCGTATTTTTTGACGGAGATTTTGCCGCCATGGCAAAGGCGAACCTCTGCTGCCGCATGGGTGAGCGCGTGATGATCCTGCTGGGGCGTTTTCCGGTGTACAGCTTTGAAGACCTGTTTCAGGGCGTCAAGCGCATCGCGCTTGAGCGCTTCGTGGAAAAGGACGGCGCGTTTCCGGTAAAGGGCTACAGTCTGGACAGCCAGCTGCACTCGGTGCCGGACTGTCAGGCCATCGTCAAAAAGGCGGCGGTAGACCGGCTGGGCGCACATTACGGGCTTTCGTGGCTGCCCGAAACGGGTGCGGTGCATCAGATTCGGTTTTCGATCATGAAGGACGTGTGTGAGATCTTCCTGGACACCTCGGGCGTCAGTCTGCACAAGCGCGGCTATCGGCAGGTGGCAAATCTTGCCCCGCTGCATGAGACAATGGCGGCGGCCATGGTCAATCTGGCGCGCTATCGCGGGCGGGATTTCTTCTGGGATCCGTTCTGCGGCTCGGGCACGATCTGCATCGAGGCGGCGCTGACGGCGCTGAACCGCGCGCCCGGGCTCTCGCGCAGCTTTGCCGCAGAGAAATGGGCGTGCGTGCCGAAAACGGTCTGGCAGGAGGCGCGCAGCGAGGCGCTTGACCGCGAGTATCGCGGCGAGTACCGCATTCTCGGGACGGATATCGACCCGCAGTCGCTTGCCATTGCGCAGGAGAACGCGCGCAAGGCGGGCGTGGCAAAGTGGATCGAGTTCCGCGAGGCCGACGCGACCAAAGAAAGTCTGCCGTGCGACAAGGGACTGCTCGTCTGCAACCCGCCGTATGGCGAGCGGATGCTGGAGCAGCGCAGCGCGCAGCGGCTGTACGGCGCGCTGGGGCGGCATCTGAAATACGCCGACGGCTGGAAGAAATACATCATTTCCTCTGAGCCGGAGTTTGAGCACTACTATGGCAAGCCCGCCGTAAAAAAGCGCAAGCTGTATAACGGACGGCTGCAATGCAATGTCTATATGTATTACTGATGTTACAGGTTTGACGAAAAAACAGAGAGAAGGTTCCCTCCATGAAGCATCTTTTTATCATCAACCCCGCAGCAGGAAAATATGACCGCACAGAGGAGTATTCCGCGCGGATCAAAAGCGTCTGCGGCGCGCGGGAGCTTGACTATGCAATTGCCGTCTCCGGCAAGGCGGGCGACTGCCGCCGCATCGCGGCCGAGGCCGCTGCGTGCGGAGAAGAGCTGCGCATCTATGCCTGCGGCGGCGACGGCACGCTCAATGAGGTCATCAACGGCGTAGTCGGCTTTGAAAACGTGGCGGTGACGCATTTTCCGTGCGGCTCAGGCAACGACACCATCAAGATGTTTGACCAGACCGAGCCGTTTTTCCAGCTTGAGCGGCTGCTTGACAGCGAGGAGGCATGGTTTGATCTGATCCGCTGCAACGGCACCTATTCCGGCAACATTCTCTCCATCGGCTTTGATGCAAAGGTCGGGACCGACATGGCGCGCTTTAAGCATCTGCCGCTGGTCTCGGGCAAGGGGGCATATATTCTGTCGATTCTGGCAAATATCCTGCGCGGGCTGAGCGAGCACTATGTCATCACGCTGGACAGCGGCGAGGTCATCGACGCGGAGCAGACGCTGATCTGCATCTGCAACGGCCGCTGGTACGGCGGCGGCTTCAATCCGGTGCCCGAGGCCGAGCCGGACGACGGACTGCTGGATGTGCTGATGATCAAAAAGGTCAGCATTTTACAGGTTGCTGCCGTTGTCGGCCAGTATCAGAAGGGACGCTATGCAGACTATCCCCATCTGATTCGCCATGAGCGGGTGAAAAAGCTGTGTATCCGCTGTGATGCGCCGGCAGTTGTCAATGTAGACGGCGAGGCGATCTATACGCAGGAGGCACAGATCGAGATCGTGCCGAAGGCGCTGCGCTTCTTCTATCCGCGCGGGCTGCATTACGAACGGCAAAATTAACATTTCCGACATATTTATGGCGAAAAAACCTCTTGACATTTAGACGGAATCGGGTATTATATATCGTGTTAGCACTCAAGTGCATAGAGTGCTAAAATATGTAGAACAGCGGCGAAGGCCGCCCCGTATAAATCCAAGGAGGTAATCACATGAAACTCACTCCACTGGCAGATAACGTTCTGCTGAAAAGCTTTGATGCAGAGGAGAAGACCGCATCCGGTATCATCCTTTCCACCGCTACCAAGGAAAAGTCCGTGGTATCGCAGGTCGTGGCAGTTGGCCCCGGCACCAAGGACGAGCCCATGACGGTCAAGGCCGGCGACAAGGTCGTCACCGGTAAGTTCGCCGGACAGGAGCTGAAGCTCGACGGCGTTGACTACGTCATCTGCAAGGTATCCGACATTCTGGCCGTTGTGGAATAAGCGGCCGGACGCACTGGAAAGGAGTTAATCATTATGGCAAAACAGATTCTTTATGGCGAAGAAGCGCGCAAGGCGCTGCAGGCTGGTATTGATCAGCTGGCCAATACGGTAAAAGTTACCCTCGGCCCCAAGGGCCGCAACGTGGTTCTGGGCAAGAAGTTCGGCGCACCGCTGATCACCAACGACGGTGTTACCATTGCCAAGGACGTTGAGCTTGAGGATGCATTTGAGAACATGGGCGCGCAGCTGGTGCGCGAGGTCTCCACCAAGACCAACGACG
>CAZPYW010000107.1:0-5407 GCA_964590095.1 uncultured Oscillospiraceae bacterium
GTGGCGCGAAAGGAGGAAAACCAATGGCTGAGCTGACGCCGATGATGCAGCAGTACCGCGAGATCAAATCCCGCAACCCCGACTGTCTGCTGTTTTTCCGTCTGGGCGACTTCTATGAGATGTTCGACGAGGATGCGCGGCTGGTTTCCAAAGAGCTCGATCTGACGCTGACCACCCGCGACCGCGGCAAGGAAAAGGCCGAGCAGACGCCCATGTGCGGCGTGCCGTTCCATTCCTCTGACAGCTATATTGCCCGTCTGGTCGCCAAGGGCTATAAGGTCGCCATCTGTGAGCAGATGGAGGATCCTGCGCTGGCCAAGGGACTGGTAAAGCGCGACATTGTCCGCATTGTCACCCCGGGCACCGTGACCGAAAGCTCCATGCTGGAGGAATCGAAAAACAATTACTTCGCCTCGATCTATGCCGACGGCGGCATGTGGGGCGTCTGCTTCTGTGATATTTCCACCGGCGCGTTCTACGCCACCGTCTGTAACGGCACCGGCGCGGAAGAGGCCGTGTGCAACGAGCTTGGCAGCTTTACGCCGGTTGAGGTGCTCCTTGGCGGCGGCGCGGGCAGGGCAGAGCAGCTGCGCGGCGTGCTGGAAGATCGGCTGCACTGCTGCGTCAACCACGGCGCACCGGAGCAGTTTACCTATGAAACCTGCGCCGCGGCGCTTTCGGCGCAGCTGGGTAAAAGCATCGAGGCGCTGGGGCTGGAAAGCGTTCCGGCGGTCGTGTGCGCGGCGGGTGCGCTGCTGCAATCGCTGCATGACTCGCAGAAAAACATGCTTCCGCACATCACCGAGCTGGAATACTACGTCTCCGGCCGCTTCATGGGGCTGGATCTGGCGGCGCGCCGCAATCTTGAGCTGACGGAAACCATGCGCGCCAAGGAGAAAAAGGGGAGCCTTCTGTGGGTTCTGGACAAGACGAAGACCGCCATGGGCGGCCGTCTGCTGCGCGCATGGATCGAGCGGCCGCTGCTTTCCCCCGCGACCATCGGCAAGCGCCTTTCTGCCGTGGAGGAGCTGGTCAGCAGAACAGTTGACCGCGAGGAGCTGATCGTATCGCTGCGCGAGGTGTCTGATCTGGAGCGCGTTATCACCCGCATCGTCACCGGAACGGCCAACTGCCGCGACCTTGCCGCCCTTTGCCAGGGCAGCGCCGCGCTTCCCGATATTCGCCGCCGTCTGGGCGGGATGAACGCCGCGCTGCTGCACGTGCTGGGCGAGGAGCTTGACACGCTGGACGATCTGCGCGACGCCATCGGCCGCGCCATTGTGGATGAGCCGCCGTTTACCGTCCGTGAGGGCGGGATGATCCGCGACGGCTATGATCCGGAGCTTGACCGCCTGCGCGACATCCAGAAGCACGGCGCGGACAAGATCCTGCAGATCGAGGCGCGCGAAAAAGAGCGCACCGGCATCCGCAATCTGCGCATTCGCTATAACCGCGTGTTTGGCTATTCCATTGAGGTGGCCAAGGGACAGGTTGAGCTGGTGCCGGAGGACTACATCCGCAAGCAGACGCTGACCACCGGCGAGCGCTACATCACACAGGAGCTCAAAGAGCTGGAAAATACCATTCTGACGGCAAAGGACCGCATCACGGCGCTGGAATATGAGCTGTTCCAGCAGCTGCGGCAAAGACTTGCCGAAAATGCCCCGCGCGTACAGCGCACGGCGCGCGCCGTTGCCACGACCGACGTGCTTTGCTCGCTGGCTGCGGTTGCGGTACACAACCACTACTGCCGCCCCGAGATCGACCTTTCCGGCGAGATCGTCATCACCGACGGCCGCCATCCCGTGGTCGAGCAGATGCGCGCGGGGGAGCTGTTTGTCCCGAATGACACCGCGCTGGGCGCGGAAGGCTGCCGCGTTGCCATCATCACCGGCCCCAATATGGCCGGTAAATCGACCTATATGCGCCAGGTCGCGCTGATCACTATCATGGCGCAGATGGGAAGCTTTGTTCCGGCAAAGGCCGCACGCATCGGCGTGGTGGACAAGGTCTTTACCCGCATCGGCGCGTCGGACGATCTGACCTCAGGACAGTCTACGTTTATGGTGGAAATGTCCGAGGTGGCCGACATTCTGAAAAATGCAACGGCGCGTTCGCTGCTGATTCTCGATGAGATCGGCAGAGGCACCTCGACCTTTGACGGCATGGCCATCGCGCGCGCGGTTCTGGAATATGCGGCTGACCGCAGAAAGCTTGGCGCAAAGACGCTGTTTGCCACGCACTACCACGAGCTGACCGACATTGAGCAGGAGCTTTCCGGTGTGCGCAACTATAATATCGCGGTCAAAAAGCGCGCGGGTGAGATGATCTTCCTGCGCAAGATCGTCTCCGGGGCGGCCGATGACAGCTATGGCGTTGAGGTTGCCAAGCTTGCAGGACTGCCCGAGCGGGTGATCACGCGTGCGCGCGAGATTCTGAAAAAGCTGGAGGCTGACGCGCCGCAGGCTGTGCGCACGGCTGCGCCGCCGGATGACCAGATCTCCATGCAGGACATGGGCGCGGGCGAGCTTCGCCGCGCGCTTGAGGCCGTGACGGTGGAAACGCTCACGCCGATCGAGGCAATGAACGTGCTCTACCGTCTGAAACAGCTGCTGTAAGGAGAGTTGCCATGTCCAGAAATGCTTCCGGTTACTTCAGCGCCCGTCTGACGCGGGCAGAAACCATTGCCGGATGGTGCTATCTGCCGTTTTATCTGGTGCTGCTGAGTGTGGCGCTGCAATATCTGCTGGCGCTGCTAGGCCTTTCCGTCAGCGCTGTCACGCTGAATCTGATCTATTTCTGCATCAACCTTGCGGTGGTGCTGCTGATCTTCCACAATTTCCTGCGGCAGCGTTTTTTCGGCTCCGGCTTCTGGAACTTTGTGCAGGCGTGTATCCTTGGCTACGTCTTCTATCAGGTGGGGACGTGGGCGGTGCAGTTTGCCGTCACAAAGCTCGGCGGCACGATACAGGTGTATAATAATGAAACCGTCTCGGGTCTGGTCGTGGAGAACCGGTATATCATGCTGGCGATCTCGGTCATTCTTGCGCCGGTGATCGAGGAGACGCTTCTGCGCGGGCTGGTGTTCGGCTCGATTCGCCCCGCCTCGCGCGTGGTGGCGTATATCACCTCGGTGTTTATCTTTACCATGATGCACAACTGGCAGTATTTTGGCCTGTACAGCTTTGAACAGGTGCTGCTCAGCTGTCTGGCGTATATTCCGGCGTCCATCGCGCTGTGCTGGACGTATGAAAAGGCGGGGACGATCTGGGCCAGCATCACCGTCCACGCGATCATCAACGCCATTTCCTTTGGCGTTTTGACCCTGAGCTAGAAAGAGGTGGCTGCATGCCAAAGATCATACAGCTTGACGCGCATCTTGCCGATCTGATCGCCGCCGGTGAGGTGGTCGAGCGACCGGCCTCCGCGGTCAAGGAGCTGGTGGAAAACGCGATCGACGCGGGCGCGCGCCGTCTCAGCGTTGAGATACAAAACGGCGGCATGACCTTTATCCGCGTCACCGACGACGGCTGCGGCATGGAACCGGCAGACGCACGGACGGCGTTTTTACGCCACGCGACCAGCAAGCTGCGCACAAAGGACGATCTGGCGGCCATCGGGACGCTGGGCTTCCGCGGCGAGGCACTGGCCGCCATTTCGGCGGTCTCCCGCGTTGAGCTGCTCACACGCACGCACGAAAACGCTGAAGGCGTCAGTCTGCGGCTTGCAGCGGGCAGGGTAGAGGACGAGCAGCCCGCCGGCTGCCCCGAGGGCACGACCATTGTGGTGCGCGACCTGTTTTACAACACGCCTGCGCGCATGAAATATATGAAAACCGACGCAGCCGAGGGCGCGGCGGTATTTGCCGCCGTTCAGCGCCAGGCGCTGGCGCACCCCGAGGTGTCGTTCCGCTTTATCCGCGACGGCGCAGAGCTTCTGCACACGGCGGGCGACGGCGAGCTGCTGGGCGCGATCTATCAGGTGCTTGGCAGACAGACAGCGGGCGAGCTGCTGGAGGTCAAAAGCCGGTGGGAGCGCATTTCCATCACCGGCTATGTCACAAAGCCGACGGCAACGCGCGCAAACCGCACGTATCAGCAGTTTTTTGTCAATGGCCGCTTTATCAAGTCGCGTCTGCTTTCGGCCGCGCTTGAGGAGGCGTACCGGAATCAGATCATGGCAGGGCGGTTTCCTGCCTGTGTTCTGCACATCACCATTCCCGCGCAGACGGTGGACGTCAACGTCCATCCGGCCAAGACCGAGGTCAAGTTCCTGTCCGAGCGGTCGATGTTTGACGCGGTACACTATGGCGTTTTGTCCGCGCTGGGAAAAGCGTCGGGCAGAGTGCAGATGCAGCTGGACGGGAAGCGCGAGGCCGTGCCCGCGCAGCAGGAGGCACGTGTACAGGAGGCAGTTTCCCTGCCAAAGCAGCCTGCGCCCGCCGAAAAACAGCAGCCCGCGGCCACGATACAGCCAAAACAGGACTTTTTCCGCAGCATGACGGCAGAAGCCTTCCGCGCCGCCGCCGAGCCGCCGCAGAAGCCCGCACTGATGCGCAGCAGCGTACAGCTGCCGCAGCGCAGCGCGCCGCGCGCGGTGTCGGTCTTCCCATCGGCGCAGGAGGCAGAGCTGCTTGGCGGCGAGCCGGCACAGAAAATGCCGCCGCAGGCTGCGCTGTCAGACACCAAATTGCCGGACGAGCCGCCAGTCGAGCGGAAACCGGCGCAGCCGGTCAGCGCCCCACCAGAAGAAGCTGCGCCCCAGAGCGGGCAGCCTGCGCCCACGGTGCAGCCGGACGGCGACGAGACGCCCGCGCAGCAGTCGCTGGAGCTTGCGCAGGCAGAATATCGCGTGATCGGGGAGACAATGGACACCTACATTCTGGTTGAACAGGACAACGCGCTGATCTTTATCGACAAGCACGCCGCGCATGAGCGCATCTTGTTTGAGCAGCTGAAAAAAAGCCCCCAGCCGGTCATGTCGCAGACGCTTCTGACGCCCTTTGCGGCGCAGCTTTCGCGCGAGGAAAGCGCCGCCGCGCTGGAAAATACGGCGCTGCTGGCGCGCTGCGGCTTTGAGCTTGAGGATTTTGGTGACGGAACGGTGCTGGTTCGCGCGATTCCGGCCGAGATTGCGCTGGATGAGGCCGAGCCGGTGCTCAGTGAGCTGTCCGGCGCGCTGCTTGCGGGCAAGCGGCTGGACACGGACGCGCTGCGCGACGAGTTGCTGCACACCATCGCCTGTAAGGCCGCCATCAAGGCGGGCTATCACACCGACCCGCGCGAGCGCGACGCGCTGGTGCGCGAGGTGCTTTCCCGTGAAGATCTTAAATACTGCCCGCACGGCAGACCGATCTGCACCGTGCTGACCAAAAAGCAGCTGGAAAAGCAGTTCCGCCGCAGCTGAG